>CAIJKT010000762.1 GCA_903821255.1 uncultured Lentisphaeria bacterium
ACTGTCCAAAATCAGGGTAGAAGGTGTCCAAAATGATTGTAAAGTTGAAAGACATTATGCTCAACGACACTCCAAAGTGTCGGAGTGCGGTGTCTGAAATGGTTTGTTGCAGTGCCGGACGGTTGTCCAAAATCAGGGTAGAAGGTGTCCAAAATGTTTGTTAACATTGAAAAACATTATGCTCAACGGGTCTCCAAACGGAGTGTGGTGTCCAATATGTAATGGGAGGCGGTTGTCCAAAATGAGCGTGACGGGTGTCCAGAATGTCCTGTACGTTCCATGAAACCCATAGGCCCCGGCAGACCCGGATTATGAGACAGCGGACATCTCCAGCAGCCGCTTGATGCTGACTTCGATGGCGATGCTTTGAGCTTTCAACTGGAGTTCCGGCGTCATTTCCGGAGAGTTGTTTTTGACCTCGGTATTGATAATATTGATGCGCTGATGGAGTTTCCCCCAGTTGGCCCGGAAGTATTCCAGTTGTTCTCCGGTGTAGCTCAAGGGGATGGGCTCGGGATCCGGAGCAAGGCCGGGGTATGCAGTCCAGGCGTCAATGACCTGATGCGCCCATTGGATATTTTCCGGTTCTTTGGCGGGGCTGGAGAACTCCCGGCTGCAAAGGAGGACTTCACAGTTATAGCGCTTCTGTCTGAACTCCTCGCACTGGTGGAGATCGAACCAGGATTCAAAATGGTATTGCGCGTCGAGTTTGTGAAACAGTCTGAAATAGGATGATTCCTGGGTCCGGTTGGGTTCGGCGTAGCGGAATTCCCCGATCTGTTCGTAGACGATGCCGACTGGATCCGGGGCGTTGTAATCGCGGATGTCCCAGACATTCAGGCGTTTCCACATGTGCCCGGGATTTTCGGGATCATCGCCGCGCATCCAGCACCAGAAGCGTTCGTTGTCGCAGTACGAGCCGTCCCAGCAGTCAACCGGAGCCTTTTCGCGGCCGCAGGGGTTGCCGTTCGGGCAGAAGGACAGGACAGTTCTGCTCAGTACCTCTTGCAAGTCCAGAGCGGTCGGCCTGCCGTAAATGTCTTTGCCGGTGACCAGTTGTTCGATGACGTCAATCATGCCGGCGGTGGTGCCGGGTTCATGGGCGTGCGGCTGGGAGAAATAATGAGCCCGTTTCCGTGCGGCCGGAACCGTGAAGTCGGAAATGGTGATGCCGTAGACTTTGTACCCGGAATAAGAATCCACATCGTCGATCCGGATAATGTCCGGGTTAAGGTTGCGCCATTCCTGGATTTTGGCTTCGAGTTCATGCTGGCGGCAGGGGAAATTCTTCATCCGGCTGACTCCTGATTATTTTTTGCCGCTTTGACCGCCCAGCGGAGCTGGGCGCATTTGGAGCGGGGGTTGTCGTATCGTTCCCGGGCTGTCGCCCTTATGGGGAATTTGCTGTAATCGGAGTATGCGCCTGATTTGAAACATTCTTCAAAAGACTTCTTGACGCGGTTGTCTTCGCCGGAATGGAAGGCCAGTATGGCTGCTCTGCCGCCGGGTTTCAGCGCGAAGGGGAGCGCCAGCAGCATTTGATCGAGAGCGCTGAATTCATCGTTTACCGCGATGCGCAGCGCCTGAAAAGTCCGCTGCAGCGACCTGGTCACTTCTTTTTCCCAGTCGGCAAGCTTCACCGGCTCAAGGGCTTCGCGAACGGCATTGGCGAGCGTGGTGGTGGTCGTAATCTTATCGCGATACTTGAAAATCAGCCTGGCGATTGCTTTGGAATGAGGTTCATCGGAATTGATCCGGAGGATTTTTTCGAGCGCGCTTTCCGACAGTGTCCGGATCAGTACCGAGGCCGGCTGGCCGCGTTCCGGGTTGAGGCGCAGATCGAGCGGACCCGCGTTTTTGAACGTAAACCCGCGTTCCGGATTGTCAATTTGCATCGAGGATACGCCGAGGTCGGCCAGGATGAAATCGAAGCCTCCGCCTGCTTCCGGCAGCAACTTGAGAATTCCGGCGAAGTTGAGTTTTTTCACGGTCAGAACGGTTTCATCG
This sequence comes from uncultured Lentisphaeria bacterium, assembly GCA_903821255.1. The sequence goes on from CAIJKT010000762.1 coordinate 2,008, forward strand.
AAGCCCAGCCCGCGCAGCCGTGATTCGGTGCGGGGCAGTTCGAGCGGGTCGACATCGATCCCGAACAGTCGTCCGCCCGGAACAATGCGTGATAAAAGATCTCCGGCATGTCCGCCGAATCCGAGAGTGGCGTCGAGGCCGGTTTCGCCGGGTTGCGGGTTCAGCACCTCCAGAATCTCGCTGACGCATATCGGACGGTGCATGCCGGCCGGAGTGCGGCCGCTCTCAAGCACCTTCCGGACATCGGCGGCATATTTGTCGGGGTTGAGTTCCTTGTATTTCTCTTCAAACTTGCGCGGATGGGTCCCGCTGTATCTGACGCGGCGCGTTTTCTCCGGTTCTTCGCTCATGGTAAATGTTCTCTATAAATTCAGGTTGAAGCGTGCCGCATGCCGGGATGCCTATTTCTGCTCAAAAGTAGTGACAGTCCATGCGCCGCCGCTGTCTTTTTTCAGAGTGAACTCCCATTTGCGGGAACTGTTGGTGACGACACACGAGACCACCGCCTGGGCGCTGTCATCCTTCAGGATATCCATTCTGGTGGCTTTAAGCCCGTAGCTCTTTACTTGCAGGAAGTTGTCGACAGCCTGCTGAAAAGCAACAGTGTTGTTGTTTACCGCCGGTGCCGTCTCCACCGCCTTTTTGCCGCAGCCCGAAATGAATATGACCATAGTTGCCGCAAGCGCCATTGATGTAAGCTTGATATATTTGTTTCTCATTCTCAGATTTTCCTGTGTTAATAGAGAATTTAATTGCTATGATAAATTACACCGTCTAATCAAGTATATCCAATTAATTTCAAGGAAAAATTTGCACGGTGAAGCAGAACCGGTTCAAGCATTCCGTCCGTCAAGCTGTAAACGGAGATGGTATCAAGCATAAATCCGGTATCCGTCCGCGGCAGACGCCGCAATTCCCGCAACTTCAATTCCTGCTCATCTTCATACAGGATTAAAGTGCAGTGCGGAGTGTACGGGAACGGGCAGCAGGTGAAGCGGACAGGCGATTCCGCCAGCATCTGCTGTATTTCGATAAAGGGTTCGGCAGGCAGGACAGTGTAATAACAGATACCGCAGTCAGGAAAGCGGTTAATTGCGCCGAAATGAGCGGTAAACGGTTCTGTCGCGGCGGCGATGCGGTCGACAGCCGCAAAGACTGCTTCAGGAGACTGTCCCTCCTGCACAGTGCCGAGTCCGCCCGAACCGGCCAGTGTAATTTCCACGGACATATCGGCCCGCGCCGGATCAAACCGCCGCCGGATTTCACGGACGATGTCCGCCGCGGGCGATGGCACATTGAGGACAATATATGTCGGATCGGTAAAAGTATTTTCCATCACTCATAATCCAGACTTCACAATATATTAAGATGAATTTAATCCTTGTTCCGTAAAAGTGCAAATCTCATTTAATTTTACTGCTGGAATGCATAATCCGGTTGCATTTGCCGAATGACAAGGCATAGTTATTACAGGGTTCCGGAAATGTTTACGGAGCTTGCGCGGAACAATTCAAAAGGTCAGGTCTCTATGCAGGAAAATCGTTTTGACAAGGCGGCGTTGAACTGGGATGACGCGCCGGAACGGGTTGAAATGGCAAAGCACTTTGCCACGGCGATTGAGGATATTATTCCTTTGGATTCGAATATGCAGGTGATGGATTTCGGGTGCGGCACCGGGAATGTCGCCGTCCGTCTGTCGCCTCTCGTGGGAACAATTACCGCAGTTGACTCTTCCACCGGCATGATCAGTATGCTGGAGAAGAAGCTGGCGGGATCAGACCTGAAAAACATCAAGCCGTTTTTAGCTGAGTTTGATGAGGATAATTTCCGGAACGCGAGTTTTGATTTGATATATTCCTGCATGACATTTCACCATATTGAGGATATTGAGCATGTGCTGCGTCTTTTTTATAAGATGCTGAATCCCTGCGGCTATCTGGTCCTGATTGATCTGGCAAAAGAAGACGGTTCGTTCCATGATGACAATACCGGGGTGGTTCATTTCGGCTTCGACCCGGAACTCCTGAACCATACACTCGATGAAATTGGCTTTACCGACATCTATTCCAGGACGGCATACACCCGGGTGAAAACTCTGCCTTCAGGGATATCCCGCGAATATCCCATCTTCCTGATTACCGGGATGAAATCCATCGGCTGACATTGGCCTGTCAAGAGTCATATATCCGGAGTATTTTTGGCGGTCAGCCTATTGATATTTTGCCGGTTTGGCGGTAAAGTCTAGCTTGTATTTATTGACTTTATTTTATGAAAGCAGAATGGAATGTTTAAGAATATTATAATTAAGGGAGCGTCGCAGCACAATCTCAAAAATATTGATGTTGAGCTGCCGCGCAATAAGCTCACGGTGATCACCGGTTTGAGCGGTTCCGGCAAATCGTCGCTGGCGTTTGACACGCTTTACGCGGAAGGCCAGCGGCGCTATGTCGAGAGTCTTTCCGCCTACGCCCGCCAGTTCCTGGACCGGATGCAGAAACCGAAAGTCGAGCATATTGAAGGTCTCTCTCCGGCGATTGCCATCGAACAGCGTTCAGCCGGGGCCAATCCGCGTTCCACGGTGGCCACCACCACGGAAATCTACGATTATCTGCGGCTGCTGTACGCCCACACGGGGATTCCGCACTGTCCGCAGTGCGGCGCGGAACTGCATCCGCAGTCGGCCCAATCCATCTGCGAAAAAATCGAAGGGTTCCCCCCCGGACTCAAATTGCTGCTGCTGGCCCCTTACGTCAACGGCAGAAAAGGCGAACACAGAGACATTATTGAAAAGATGCGCGCCGACGGCTTCGTCCGCGCCCGGATTGACGGCAAGTTCGTCATGCTCGAAGATAAGATCAAGGATTTGGAGAAAACCAAGCGGCACACCGTCGAAGCGGTGGTTGACCGTCTGGTCACCGGCAAACTGGACAGCGCCAGGCTGAGCGATTCGGTGGAAGTCGCGTTGAAGCATGGGGAAGGAATCATGACCCTGCTGCTGGAAAAGACTGACGGGAAACCGGATTCCTGGAACGAAGAGCAAGTCAGCGAACATCTGGCCTGTTTGAAATGCGCCATGAGTTTCGGCCAACTGGCCCCGCGTAATTTTTCGTTCAACAGCCCCTACGGCGCCTGTACCGCCTGTCACGGGCTCGGCACGCAACTGATCATGGATCCGGCGATGGTGATTCCCGATGATTCGCTGTCCATCCGCAACGGTGCCATTCCCGGCTGGCGGCGCGGGCCGCGCCGCCTTATCATATATTATAATATGCTGATGAGAAAACTTGCCGAGTCATATAATTGTCCCGACATGCTGACGATGCCGTTCCGCGACATTCCGGAGAAACTTAAGCA
>CAIJKT010000763.1 GCA_903821255.1 uncultured Lentisphaeria bacterium
CCGGCGCCGGAGTTCATGCCGCTCATGCCCATGCTGTATGAATTCTCCCAGGCGTTGACGGCGTCAATAAAGATGGCGCCGCGGATGAAACTCCAGATCGGGTGGGTCATTTCAGCGGTCAGGAGCAGCATGGTCTGGCCCCCGGTATTGTCGCCGTTTTTGTCTACAGGAGAAACCTGACGGTACGGGAAACCGCGCAAGCTGTCGCCGCCGCCGAGGAAATATCTTTCGAAGATCGGAGCCTGGGTATTACGGTCGAAATCCGAGATTGTTCCGATCTTGCCGCCAAGATGGAAGACAAGCGCTTTTTCGAGCAGTGAGAAATAATAGCTGTCCTTGCTTTCCAGGCGGTAGAAGTTATTGGTTGAACCGATGACTTTGGACGCGACGGCGCCGCTGGCGTTAGTCAGATAACCGGATGTCGGCTCCAGAAGGCTGTCGCGGGTGTCGCGGTTGGCCAGCAGCGAAAACTGGCTGACCCATTGATGACCGCCCTGAGATTTAAGATAATCAGAGGCGGTGCTGGAAATATCGTTAACATTCACCTGCTCAAACTTATATCCGCCGGTAAGGCTGGTGAAGTCATCAAAGACTTTATGGGTTAAAGAGGTTTTAGCGCCGATCCTGGACTCATCCCAGTGATCGTATTCGACCTTGTTCGCATAGCCGGAAACATCCAGGCGCAGCGGCATGTCCATCAGCCAGGGCTCGGTAAAATCAATATTCACGCCCTGGCGCTCGATACCGAACATTCCCTGCACCCTGAACCGCTGGCCGCCGCCATAGAAATAGTTCATCGGGTCAGTGATGTCGAAGTTGCTGTTGCCGACTTCCACCATACCGACCAGGCTGTCGGTATCGGAAAATCCGCCGCCGACCTTGACTTTAAATGTTTCTTTTTCTTTCACGTCAAAATGAACGCTTTTCTGTCCGACTTCGTCAGTGCTGACGGCGACGGCTTTGACGTCTTCAAAATATCCCATTCCCATCAAGCGGGACTTGCTGGCCTGAATGCGGTTTTTATCCAGCGGGTCGCCGGGCTGAATCGCCAGTTCGCGGCGGATGACTTTGTCCTTGGTGCGCAGATTGCCGGAAATGATCACGTCTTTGACTTTGTATTTTTTGCCTTCGGTAACGATGAAGTCCAGGTCCACAATATGGGTGTTGAAGTCAGGGACCCGCACGACTTTGCAGAAAAAGTCGGCATAGCCCATGGATTCATAGAGATTGGAAATGCTGTTTTTTGATTCCGTTTCCAACTGGTTGTCAAACACTTTGCCGGAATGGAGTTTGATCAGATTCATCAACTGGTCTTTCGGGAAGACAATATTTCCGCCGAGCGATATTTTGCCGACGGTATACGGTTTGCCTTCAAAAACTTTAAATTTGATGTCAACATATTCAGCATCTTCTTTTTGCTGCGTGACGCTGATGCTCTCCACCTTAAAGTCCAGATACCCTTTGTTCCAGTAAAGTTCGCGGACGCGCGCCTTGTCATTTTCCAGTTCATCGCGGTTGAACAGTCCGAACTCCAGGAAACGGCTCAAGTAGGAGTGACGGTTGGCGATCGCATTTTTCAGATCGTATTGCGAATAGACGGTGGCGCCTTCAAAGGAGACATTATCCACTTTCAGCCGGAGATTTTCCTTGATTTCAAAAACGACGTTGATTTCATCTGCTTTATTCGGCACGGATTCCAGCACCGGAGTGATCGTGGCGTCATTATAGCCTTTGCCCTTGTAATAATCGCGGAGTTTCTGGGTGCTCTCCCGGAGCTTGTTGTCGTTCAGCGGCATATCGCCGGCCAGGGTTGTCTCTTTCTTCAACTCTTCAGTCTGGACCTTGAGATTGAGATCGGAAGAGCGTCGTGTAGGGAAAGAGTGTCTTCGCC
>CAIJKT010000764.1 GCA_903821255.1 uncultured Lentisphaeria bacterium
GCCGCCGGAATAATCGCCGGTTGCAGGCTCGCTTGCTTTAAAGGAGGCGATCATGCCGTCAGTAATCATTGTCCGAACTCCGGCCGGCAACGGCTGGAACATCGTCAGAGTCATTAAAATCCCACTGCCGGACGAACCGGCATAACAGAAGGAAATATAACTTATGTTGAAACTCAATGCATCTTTTTCCAAGAAGGTCCCGACAGAGGAAAAATTCAGTTCCAAAAGCTTCCATGCTTCAATTGAGTGCGAACTGCCGGACGGGCTCAGCGAGGATCAGTTGAAAGCGAAGATCCATAACACCTTTGAACTGGTCAGATCCTCCGTCGAAGCTGAAATCACCAATGTCCAGTCGAACGGTTCCGAAACCGCCGGCAAGCCGCAGAACAGACGCGGCGCCGAAGGCAGTAAAACGGCTGCACCGCCGAAGGCCAGTTCAAAGCAGCTGAACTATCTGCTCGACCTGGCGCATGACAAAGGAGTGAAACCGCGGGAAATCATGGAACGCGCCGGGGTTGATGATCTGTCCGACCTTAACAAGGCCCAGTGCTCCAAACTGATCGACGAACTCAGCGGCAAAGTCAATGCCGCATAGGAGGCCGCTATGCCGACAATAATGGAACTGCGGCAGGCGCCGCACTGGTCGTACTCGGCTTTGAACACTTATCTGACGTGTTCGCTGAAGTATGCCTTCCAGTACGTCTATAAGGCTGAACAGGAGCGCACCCCTTCAAGCCTGCCGTTCGGCCGTACCTTCCACATCGCGGCGACGCACTATACCAGAAGCATCATGCAGGGCAAGCCTGCGGCGCTGCCGGAAGTGCATGAAGTATTTGCCGAATGGTTCAAGGCGGAGTGTTCCGCCTGTGCAAAACTCACATTCAAGAACGGCGAAGACAGCGGCAGTCTGATCGAACAGGCCCGGCGGATGTTGAATGCCCTGCTGGCAAACTGGCGGGACTATGAGAACATCGCGGACGTCGCCCATGCGTTCAAGGTGAATGTACCCGGCCTCGATAAAGTTTTTATCGGCGAGTACGACCTCGTTGTCAAGGACGGCGATACTCCGGTCATCGTGGACTGGAAGACGGCTGCCGCTAAATGGCCCTCCGGCAAAGCCGACAAGGACTTCCAGGCGACAGCGTTCTCTTATGCCTATCTGCTGGAGAACAGCAGCAATACGATTCCGGAGTTCCGGTTCGATGTCGTGACCAAGACCAAAGATCCGAGCGTCACCAATCATCACACCCGGCGTACAGAAGACGACCTGCAGCGGTTCATCCGGATAGCCGGAGCAATTCAGCAGGCGGTGAAACAGGACGTGTTCCTGCCGTCGGAAACTTCGTTCAGCTGCGCCGACTGCCAGTTTGCCGGAGCCTGCAAGGCATGGCACCGGCAGAGCGCAACCAGGCATGTCGGCCTGGCCGCATAACTATTAACATCAGGAGAAATGAAACTATGAACGGATTATTATTACACTGCGGTTCACAGTATGTGGGCCGCGAAGAGATCGCCCTGGCGCCGACGCCCTGCGGAACGGCGACATGGCATCCGGTTCCGCATTACGAAGTGATCGAAACCATATCCAATGCCGTGGAGTCGCGCGGCTGGACAATCGCCGGAGAACAGTACGGTCTTGCCCGCGACCAGCAGAAGCTCTATGGGGTCATGCGGCTGGGCAATTCCACCCATCCGGAATGGAGCCGGTCAATCGGCATCCGCAACAGCCATGACATGAGCATGTCGGTGGGCCTGGCGGCGGGCATCGTAATTTTCTGTTGCGACAACGGCGCATTCGGAGCTTCTACAGTAATCAAGCGCCGGCACACCTCCGGCATCGACCTGATGGCGCTGGTGGCCGGAGCGCTGGATACGCTCGTTGAAGAGTTCCTGACGCTGGAGACGGCGGCGGAGAGACTCAAAAGTTACGATGTCATGTTCGACGACGCCAGAATCGCAGCTGTCCAGGCGGCGGAAGCAGGAGCGATCCCGTCCTGCGACATCCTCGCAGTCCTGGAGGAGTTCAACCATCCGCGGCATAAAGAGTTTGCCGCACCGACCCGCTGGAGTTTCCTGAATGCCTTTACCGAGATATCCAAGAAATACTCACCGGCCAGGGCCGACGTGTGCCAGCGCAAGCTGACGCGGCTGTTCGGACTGGACGGCCAGCCTTCATTACTCTGGGACGGCGAAATCATCGACGCATAATAACCAGGGGCCGGGAGCGGGGCATGCAATCCCCAACCTCTCTTCTGCTCCGTTCCCGCCCTTTCTTAAAACAAGGAGTTATTGCCATGCACAGCATCAAAGCACATTCCGCCAAAGTCTTCCGGCATCTGCTTTCATTAATGCCGGAAGGCCATCTCAAGCTGGACAACACCGCCGGTACGTATATGCCGGTAATCGTTGAGCGCTTAACCTCGCATTCCGGTTTTGAAGCCGTCTATTCCGTATCCCATTACGGCGAGCAAAACGGCGACCTGATGGCCGATCCGGATATGACCTTCGGCTTGAAGGCAGGGAATTTCTATCCTTTAAGTTTCCGGAACGACTATGTCGGCGTGGACCAGGATGTCATCAGTGATCACGAAGGAGCCGAACCAAAGGTGAATCTGAAGCTGCAAAAGGAACTGGCCGAATTCGCCGATATGTGGTTTAAGAACATCGTCCACCAGCAGGAATTGAAGCTATGACTGACAACGATTACATCATCCACAAAATCCCCAAGCGCGACGGCACAATGCGGATACTGCATGAGCCGAAGCCGCCGTTGAAACTGAAGCAGCGGCAGATCCGGCGCTACCTGCAGGCCAGAGGTCTGAAAGGTTCCTACTGCGCCCACGGGTTCATTCCCGGACGGTCGGCGGTGACGCATGCTAAGAACCACCTGCA
>CAIJKT010000765.1 GCA_903821255.1 uncultured Lentisphaeria bacterium
CAGGAAAGCGGGGATTCCCGCACGGTATTTGATCTCAACTACAACGGCAACGTAATTCTTAAGTAACCCGCTTGATTTTAAATTTGCATAAATCTCTCATGGTGGTAATGTCTCCATAAGAAATTTATTCCGGTGCAAGAAACATCAAATTTGAAGAGACATGAATGATGCTTGAGTTTCAATATTACTATATTTTCTGCATCGTGGCAATCTTATTGATAATGAGCGTTCTGGCCAATAAGTTGTCCGAGCATTTCAACATCCCGGCATTGCTGCTGTTTCTGGCGATCGGAATGTTCGCCGGAGCTGACGGTCCCGGCAAAATAATCTTCAATGATGCCGGCGTGTCGTATATGGTCGGTACGGCCGCCCTGGCGTTTATTCTGTTTTCCGGCGGACTGTCCACGCATTGGAAAACGATCAAACCCATCCTGAGCTGCGGGATTTCGCTGGCGACGGCCGGCGTGCTGCTGACCGCCCTGCTGGTCGGCTTGTTCGCACATTTCGTAATGAATTTCCCGCTGAAAGAGGGGTTGCTGCTTGGCGCGATCGTGTCGTCAACCGACGCGGCAGCGGTATTCACCATTCTGCGTTCTCAGAGCGTCGGGCTGCGCGGGCGGCTGCAGCCGCTGCTGGAACTGGAATCCGGCAGCAACGATCCGATGGCGGTCTTTCTCACCATCTTCATGCTTGACATGCTGAAAAATCCTCATGTCTCTTATCTGCACATGATCCCGGACTTTTTTATAGAGATGTCTTTCGGCGCGATCATCGGTTTTGTCATCGGCAAAAGCGTGCCGTGGGCGTTCAATAAATTGAAATTGAACTATGACGGGCTTTACCATGTGCTTGGCATCGGCACGGTACTGCTCACTTACGGCATCAGCGGCTGGCTTGGCGGGAACGGCTTCCTGGCGGTCTATGTCTGCGGCATTATCATCGGCAACAGCGATTTTCTCTATAAGAACAGTCTCGTCAAATTTCATGACGGGATCGGCTGGCTGATGCAGATCGCCATGTTCCTGGTGCTGGGCCTGCTGGTGCTGCCTTCGGAGCTGCCAAAGGTGGTTCTGCCCGGACTGCTGCTGGCCCTGTTTCTGATGCTGATCGCCCGCCCGGCGGCGGTGTTTATCTCCGCGGTCGGCAGCGGATTTGATTTCCGCCAGAAACTGTTCCTTTCCTGGGTCGGGCTCCGTGGCGCCGCCCCGATTATGCTGGCGACGTTCCCCATGATCGCCGGTTATGGCAATTCCAGGCAGATATTCAACCTGGTTTTCTTTATCGTGCTGTCGTCGGTGCTGGTGCAGGGGCGTTCGCTGATGCGTGTCGCCAATTTGCTGGGGCTCAACAAGCGGATTACCCCGCGGACCCGCGCCCCGCTGGAATTTGAGCGCACCGAGGCCCTGCAAAGCGATATGACTGAAATTGAAATCACGGAGTTTTCGCCGGCCGCCGGCAAGCGGATCGCGGAGCTTTCCCTGCCGCCGGACACCCTGATCATGCTGATCCGGCGCAACCAGAGCTTCATAGTGCCGAAAGGCAGCACCGTCATAGAACCGGACGACTGTCTGCTTATTCTGGCAGAGCCCGATGCCATCCGGAAAATAACCGCCGATCTGGTGCCGGAGGAAACGCCGGAATGAACCTGACAATGCA
>CAIJKT010000766.1 GCA_903821255.1 uncultured Lentisphaeria bacterium
ACGGCATTGAAGCTATGTATCCGCCATTTGAATCATCATGGCAGGGCAAGGCGATGCTTTCGAAAATTGAGGAAATTTAAACTAAAACTGTTGCGTTTCAAACGCATTTTATAATTCCGGAAGGTTTTTTATTCATGTTCAGGCATTTTTTTCTGGTTTTGGCAATACTCGGATGTATGGGATTTTTATCTCCGGCTGAATGTTCCGCCGCTGATTCTGAAAAGATCCGGTATACCTCGGCTATGGGGCGGAAATATGTCTATTTGCGGGATGTCGCAAGATATTACAATATGCGTTATTATGTCTGGAATGATCGCGTAGTTCTTTACAATAACGATTTTAAGCTGACATTTTTTCCGCAAAAGAAATATGCACTGGTTAACAACATCAAGATAGGACTGCTGTTTGCCTCGTATTCTTCCGGTCCCAACTCTTTTATCAGCGATAAAGACTTTCTGCTGACGGTGGATCCGTTGATCCGGGCTAATGCCATGCCTCAGCACCGCTTGAGGTTGATCATGATTGACCCGGGCCATGGCGGTAAAGACAATGGCGGGAAATTCAGATATCGGGAAAAGGACATTGCCTTGAGAATTGCCAATCAGTTGTCCAATGCGTTGAGAAAAAAAGGCTTTACCGTCGCGATGACCAGGACTTCCGACCAGTTCATTGAACTTCCTCAGCGTTCAAAACTCTGCCGCGATGTAGGCGCTGACATGTTCATTTCCATCCATTGCAACTCGGCCTCAAATCCGGAAGTCAGCGGCATTGAGACTTTCTGCCTGGCCCCTTTCGGCACTTCCTCCACTAATTCCACCAGCGGCTTTGTCGCGGAGCATCGTGAAGACGGCAATCGCTATGACCCGAATAATATGGGTTTGGCTTATGAAGTGCATAAATCTCTCATTGCGCGCACTAAAACAATCGACCGCGGAATAAAAAGGGCCCGTTTCATGGTGCTTAAAAACGCGCCATGTCCCGCGGTGCTGGTGGAGACTGGTTTCCTTTCCAACAAGACCGAGGAAATGCAGATGGGAAGCGACTGGTATCAGAACCTGGTTGCCCAGGCAATTGCTGACGGCGTTGTGAATTACAGCCGGAACGTCTCCCGTAAATAAGATTCCCGTTTGTTTCCGTATGTCGTAATCACAGCAGACAAGGCAGAATCGTATTTTCAGGCGCTGGCGACTTCGAGGCTTGCGGAAATCATGGATGCTGTCTCAATACACTCATGAATAATGAAATTGCGCCGTTCGCCTTTGAACCGGTAGGATGGAAATTTGCATCCAAGCACGGCTTCCAGGCGAGTTCCGTTATAAACAGGAACGGCGATGGAGCCAAACGCATCCACATCCTTTTCTTCATGCAAAACCAGCAAATAACGGTCTTTGCGGATTTTGTTAAGTCTGGGCAGTAGATTTTCCCAGTTTGAAATATCGGGAAAAAGAGTTTTAGTTACAGAATTTTTTGTGGCAAACGCTTTAATTTCATTTTCAGGCAGATGTGCAAGAATTACCATTCCTGTAGCTGTTTGAAACAGATTTTCACTTGCCCTGATATCAGATGAAACCTGAACTGGACGTTCACCTTGTTTTTGCATAAGAGTGATTCGTTTAAAGTTTGAATCAGTCACCAGCAGACACATTTCATTGATTTTGGCTACCAGTTCATCAATCAGCGGTTCCGCGATTTTTGTCAGATACTGCTTATATCCGCCGTTTTTTACCAGCATCGAGGGTTTGGGGCCAAGGACGTAGCCATTGGCATCATTCGCGGATTCCAGATAGCCTAGCTGAACCATGGTGCGAACTATATTTG
>CAIJKT010000767.1 GCA_903821255.1 uncultured Lentisphaeria bacterium
ATCGACATTGCCGGCAATCGTTCCCATAATTTCATCCCATTCACGATAATGACGCTCAAAATCCAGATCATGGGCGTCTTTATCCGTCGGCAGCCAGGCCTTGCGTCCAAGCATCCCCGGCGAAATCATCACCGGCAGATTGCCGGAAATCTCCTTGCAGAACCGGCCGAGTTCGACAAATTCATGGACGATCGGCTTGACATTCACGCTGATTTCTTTCGACAGATACCAGCCTTTGAATGCTTTGCGGTGTCCGTAAAGCCCCCAGGCCTCATTCACGATCCGCTTGTCAAGATCAACTTCTTTCTTATAATCAATCCCGCCGTCGCACCATTCCCGGTGTCCGACATAAGTGCCAAAGAAAAAACGCATCCCGTATTTCTCCGCCAGTTCCAGGAACATGTCAACCAGGTCCACCGGCGGCAGATAAGCCCCGCATTCGGCCACCATAATCTTTGACGGATATGTGATAAAGCGCTCCAGACCGCAGCGGATCATGACCACGGTGTTAATGCCTATGCGCTGCATCGCCTGAAAGTCCAGGTCCCATTCCGCATATCCCCAGTTCTGGTGCGGGATGTCAGTACTGATTTCGTCAAGAAAAGTCGCAGTGATTCTCATGGTGTTCCTCTGATATTCCTTAAATTAAATATAAAATCGTCATGTCTTCAAGTCGGATTAATGAACTGCCCCGCTGCAAGGCAGCGGGGAGTATTGAAATAAATTGCGGCTGATTAACGGCGTCCCCAGAACGGCTGATATAAATCGGTCGGCACCGGCGCTTTCATGCTGCCGACATGGCTGTCAATGTACAGCGTATTGGCATAGCCGTTATTGGCGGCTTCGCCGCCGCCGCCGTGCCGGAAGGAGAATGCAGTTAAATTGTCAGCAACCCATGGATTGATAAGCAGCACGCCTTCAGGATATGAGACCGTTCCGCGCATATCCATAAAATAGAAAGTCTGACTTGGTTTTTTAAATCTGTTGGCTTTCATCGGAACGAAAGGAGTGGTGGTTACGGTGTCATAAAGGTTAGTGGTAAAGGGATTATGCGTGTAACTGGTAGTGGCGTACCACGGGTGGATATCCGCCGGACATTTTATAATTTTATCGTCCACCGGATTGGCGGTCTTCAAATACTTATTAATGCTAAGCACATAAAACCACTGCTTGCCGTTCGTCGAACTGTCGTAAATCAGATAGTCATTGTAATCAATGGAATAAGTCGCGAGCATAAGACCGAGTTGTTTTAAATTATTAGTGCAGGCAGATGCTTTGGCCTTCTCCCGCGCCTTGCCCAGCGCCGGCAGCAGCATTGAAGCAAGAATCGCGATGATGGCGATCACCACCAGGAGTTCAATGAGCGTAAAAAACTTGCAACCGTTGCGAAACCCGTGGTCATTTTTCATTTTCTTCATCCTTTCTTTTAGTTTGTATAGTATGCAAAAACTTTAAATGGACTTCACTGATTCTCTGATAATTAACTGGCTTGGCACCAATATTTTCGTCTCCGGCTCCAGCGAGCCGTCCAATACTTTATCGGCCAGGCGGATCGCGTTTTCCGACAGCAGATCAAAATCCTGGGCGATCGCCGTATGCGGCGGAATCATATATTGCGAGATCATTCTGTTCTCATACGAAATCACTGAAATATCTTCCGGTATTCTGTACCGGAGAATGTCTAAAGCGTAATTGACCGGATACAGCATGTCTTCACCGGCGATAATCAGCGAGTCCGCCTGATTATTTTTCAAAAGCTTGCCGATCACCTCCACCGGATTGCCCTCAATCAAATAACCGATCGTTCCTTCGCCGCCGGGCAGATCCAGTTCACCCAGCCGTTCAAGAAAAGATGCTTTCCGCTGGCCGATGCTGTTGATTATCTCAGGCGATTCGCGTCCGGGCAGACACATCACCGGACGACGGCATCCGCGCTCAAACAAGTGCTCGACTGCAATCCTGATTTCCTGCCTGTAGTCGGAAAGCACCGCCGGATAACCTTCGGTTCTCCAGTTGAAAGGTATAATTCTGGTATGTTTCAACATTCCTATACTGCGCGGACTCATGGAAATCGCCACTTTGATGAAACTCTCCTCCAGCAACTGCAAATCGCTGATCGGCACAATTTCCATCCCCCACCCGTTCATGCCGCAATACTTGCTGAGATGCATCAATACGCTGCCGGAGTAGGCGCCGATCATATTGTAGTCGAAATCCTCGATAATAATCCCGAGCCGCTTTTTACGCACAACATTGCCCGGCATATAATTCATCTCGTGCGCGGCATTCATAATCCGGTCATATACATCCTTCTTCACATAAGGATGATTGTTCATGGCCCTGGAAACAGTTGCCGCCGACACATTTGCCCGCCGCGCCAGTTCAGTTATATTGGAACGTTTCATCAATTATCCCTTTTGTGAAACATTTTACATTCAACACTAATCATTATGAAAAACTTTTCATAAACCTATTATAACGTATCGCCAATTAAAAAGCAATACCCCTGCAACAAAAAAGAATGAAAATAAATTTAAATAAATTTAACTTTTCCCATGCCTTACAGGAATATAAAAATAATGTGTCTAAAATAGAACGTTATTTGAACTTATTATCACCGTTCCGGTTGACAAATTTACTATATATAGATAATTGATTGTTAAATTTTTTAATGTTA
>CAIJKT010000768.1 GCA_903821255.1 uncultured Lentisphaeria bacterium
CACTGCAACCGATGAAAACAGCCTGCTGTCAATGATGGATTCTGGAGACAAAAAAGATAGTGTTTGCGCCGCGCTTCTGCTCGGAGCAGCAGGGAAAAAAGTGGCAATGGAAAAACTGATTGAATGCATAAAAGAAAAAGCTGATATAAGTCCTGACCGGCGTAATCGCTGCGTCTCATTATGGAAACCTGCGCTTGCTGTTGCAGGCTGGAACAAATGTGCCGAAGCCTTACCAGTCATCGAGGAAATACTTGAGGACAAAAACTCCGACCAGAGCGCTCTCATACTTGCGCTTGATGCGCTAGGGAATATCGGTAACCGGAAATCGGTTGCGGCGATTAAGAAAATGTTATTGCGCGATGACCTGCCGTCTACGCAGACATTCCGGAGAAGCGTCGGCAATATGGCGGCGGTAACGGAAAATTCATTGTGGAAAATAGAGTTGGCGGCCGCGGCAAATCTTGCGAAACTCGGTTCTCCAGACAAAAAGATTGCAGAAAAATATCTGGATGATGAGCGGTTGCTGGTGCGCCGGTGCGCGCAAAATGCCTTGAAAAGTATGGAATGAATTTTATAGCATGATTGTGAAGCCGGATAAATTAAAAACAAGGTTGAGGGATGAAGAAAATTATATCAGACAAACAAAAATATTATAAGCAGAAATGCCCTGAATGTGTTATTACCGTTCCTTTTAAGGGCGCACGGGGAAATGTGCGGATATGGGCGCATGATGAATTTAATATTGATTTTCGAAAGGATTTGCAAAGTGCGGCAAGATGCTCAATGAGCTTTGCCGCCACGGAAATAGCGGATTTTTTAATGCGTATTATGCCGGATTTGAAAGTTTCTTTTGCGGAAAAGCCCCCGGCACATACATTTGTGATAGCCCTCGAGATATCATCACTCAATTCAGAAGCGGATGATTATGAGATTTCGGCGGATAAAACCTGCCTTAAAATAAGTGGTGCGGGACGTACCGGTGTTCTTTACGGCGCTTACCATTTCCTGAAAATGCAGGGATTCCGCTGGCTCGCGCCTGGAGTTAACAACGAAATTACACCGTCACAACGTGACAATCTGAGCCTCCCTGAAACGCCTGTCCGGGAACATCCTTCATTCAATATTCTGCGCGGTTTTGATTTTGAAGATCCATCCAACGAGTCGGCGGATGTACTGTTCTGGATGAGCCGCAACAGACTGAATATGGCCGGACCCCGGCCTCAGACAAGCGCATTGGCCAGAAAGCTGGGCATGAAATTGAAAATAGGTGGACATATCTTTGAGAAAATACTTAATCCGGACAGGATTCTGGCTTCGGGAAAAAGCATTTGGAATGAACATCCCGAATGGTACGGTTTACCTGCTTCGGGTCAGCGTACCAAAGAACTGGCGCAAAAAAACCAATTCTGTATTTCTGCGCCTGGTTTGGTTGATTTTCTCGGGGCAGAGCTCATCAAAGCGCTTAATGGTCCATGGCGTGAGGCGGATTACGTTGATATCTGGGGGTTCGACATCTTTGGCAATGTCTGCTTATGCAAATCCTGTACAAAAATCGGTAACGGCAGCGATGCAAATTTGCGTTTCCTTGCCGGATTGCGTGCTATCATCAACAAGGCAGTCAAAGATGGTAGTTTGAATAACGGTGTCCGGCTCATCGGTTGCTCTTATGAGGGCACTGTTACCATTGAGGCTCCGACAAAGCCTGTTCCGCAGGAACTGATTAAAGCGGGAGATCTTTGCACCTATTATCCGATAATGCGCTGTTATGCACATGATATGGCAGATGCGGAATGTCCTGACAACACCCTTTACCGTCGTCATCTGCTGGACTGGCAAAAGATAAAAGGCGATTTCGTCTTAATGCCGGGAGAATATTACAATGTCTCCAAATTTGAGGATCTGCCTTTGCTCTTCACCGCCAGAATGAGCGCCGATCTGCCTTA
>CAIJKT010000769.1 GCA_903821255.1 uncultured Lentisphaeria bacterium
GGATTCTCCACCACCCCGGAAACACTGCTGGCTGAACGCCAGAAAATCGCCGAATTGATCGAACAGTACGAAAACGCAAAAACAAAATAATCATCTTTAACAGGGATAGACAGGATAAACAGGATTTTGTAACGTCCTGTCCTGTGCATCCTGTATATCCCTGTTCCCCAAGTTTTCCGCTACATAGATAAAATAAAATCAAAAAAATTCCGAATTCTCATTCCACGGACGCAAAATGTCCTGCCTCATCTAATATTGTTACTGCATAACATTAAATTTTAATTATTGAATAACGCAATAGTAGTGGCATATTTTGACCGTTGGCACAGTAATTATGAAATATTAAAAATATGAATGATATGACAGACCGTCCCGGCTTGAATCAGGCTGGCGTTATTGAGCAACCTGATAACCTGAAATTCATGATGGCAGCAGCTGCAATTTTTTGAAAGGGTGGAAATTATGCATCCTCAATATGAAAGACCATTGATGAGCCGGGCGGTGGAGCTCGGCAACAGCGGCGACGGCAGGGCATTGCCGGAGCTGCTGGAACTGATGAATTCGCCATCGGCGCAGGTGCGGCGGCTTGCCGTTTCGGCGGTCGGCAAACTGGTTGTTTTTGCGGATTCCGCAAAAGCGGTGCCGGGTTTGACAGTTCGTCTGCGCGATACGCATCCGCAAGTGCGCCAGTATGCTGTGAAAGCGTTGAAAGCATACGGCACGGCTGCCGCAGGCGCGGTGCAGGACATCTGCGACATCGCTGAGAATCCGGCGGAGATGGAATACAACCGGCGGGATGCGAAAATAGCAGTTGAAGTCATCAGGGAGGCATTGCGTATCGCAGAAGAGCAAGCGGTTCATGCCTGTCAGCGCTGCGGCGTTCGCGTTGACGCTGATGAGTTTGCGCGTTCGCGCAGGGCTTTCGACCGGCCGTACTGCGACAAATGCCTGGATGAGACTTATCTGCGCCGCAGGAATTTCGATACTCAGGTTGAGTTGAATAAGACGATTCGCGCCAAAGACGGGACACTGGTGCAATCGGAAGGAGAACGGCTGATTGCGGAATGGCTGTCAGCTAACAATATCCGCTACCGTTACGATGAGCGCATAAAGATTATTCAGGGTTATTCGGTGCGGCCTGATTTTTACCTGCCCGAGTTTGATATTTACATCGAATACTGGGGTATGGATACGATTGACTATAAAATAGGCATGCTGATGAAGCAGAAACTGTATCAGCAGGAAGGCAAACGGCTTATCTCGCTTTATCCGGAAGACAAGAATGAACTGGACAGCGTGCTCGGCAAAAAATTGAAAGCTTTTTATCCGGAAACTGACTTCACTGCGTTGCGGAACGACGGGAAAACGCTATGACAGAAGAGTGTATGCCTCAAATCAAAGTGTATTAGAAACAATCCATCTTTATTTCACACCTCTGCTTGAATACTGCTTAACTTTGTTTGTGAAAACATTGTTCAACCGGTTAGTTTGGGTATCGATTCGGGATATGGTAATATTGGTTTTTCTTGTGTTAGTGACAAGAAAGAACTCATTTCTGGAACACTTGTTTTAGATGGTAAAA
>CAIJKT010000770.1 GCA_903821255.1 uncultured Lentisphaeria bacterium
CAAGTGCATACCCCTGTTTTAGGTAGTGTCAAATCTGGCATGAAAGAAATGAAAGAAATTAAAGAAAAAATGACGGAGTCTTGCAAGCTCAAATGACGGAGTTAAGGCAAAAGTGATGAATAAATTGACGGAATGACATGATTTCAAAAAATATAGCTTTCATGTCTGTTTTAGTGTGGATTGAGCATTGACCAGTAGGTCGTGCGCTCTGCGTTCCCGTTTCTTCCGACGAGTTGGGGAACCCATTCTCGAAACGGGAAACGCGTACTCCGCACATCCGTCCAGTGCCGCAGGTGCGGCATTGGGATAACCCGTAAATAGGGGGAGTATCGATTTCTTCGGTGGCTCCCGTTCAAATAAAAATTAAATTGAGCTCAAACCCCAAAGAAGAAAGGGGCTGGGCTTTGACAGAACCCTGTTTTATTTAAGGAATATAAATATGCTTAAAACGGTTTTACTGTATGTATTAATTGGGATTTTAATAATCGGACGTTTAAATGCCGCAGAATTTAAACTTGATGATGAATTCGACGCGTTCTCTAAAGTTGATAGTACGGCAGGCTGGAATATCAATGACAGCTTGATGCCGAAATGCTGGTGGCCGGTTTCAAGGACTGACCGCAAAGAACAGTCACTGAGTCGAACTGATGTAAAAGGTATTATGCTAAATGGTATGATTATGTCTGATATTTATGAAGGGGTAAGAAATAAGACCCTAAATATTTCTGTCAAAGCCAAAGGGAGTTCCGGAAGTTTAAAAATCTATCTGGTTGAATATATAAATAATAAATCCAAAGATGTTAATTGGATTGCACAGGCATTGGATACTGAAACTGATGACTCATGGAAAAGCTACAATGCGGTGATAACAATCCCTCCGTGGCACGCCGACGATGCTGTCAAATTCTGCCTAGACGGAAAAAATGTAGAAATCAAAAGTTTTAAGGTCACGGAAAAGGCTGCTATAGTTAATAATGAAAAAGTTAGGTGTCGTATTCCGCTAAATTTATCTCCACCTAAAATAAATGGTAATTTTTATGAAGGTAAGTGGGAGAACAGTATTTGCTTTGAAACTGGACTTGCCAATTTATTAACTTCAAGCACTATAACAAGGCAAAGTAAATTTTATCTGACCGCAGATAGGGAGAATATATATATTTGTG
Source organism: uncultured Lentisphaeria bacterium (assembly GCA_903821255.1). The sequence goes on from CAIJKT010000770.1 coordinate 1,164, forward strand.
TACTTTGTCCAACCCCTTCGGGAGGATTTACTACGCAAGTTACCAAATCTGATGGCGATGTTTTCATGGATGATTCCGTAGAAATATATGTAAATTCAATAATACAACCAATGGTCTATCAAATCGTCACAAACTTCAATGGTACTGTGTTGGATATTGAGCATGCCGTCGGGCAATCTTTCAGATCATGGAACTGTAAAGGGTTGCGAGTAAAAAAAGGGCATTGGCAAGGTCAGGCTGTACTAGAAATGGCAATCCCGGCAAAGTCTGTCGGGATAGATGACTTACAGAAACCATGGAAGTTAAACATTTGCAGAAACATTCAAAATCCACATGAAGATACAAATCTGACCGGTAAAGCCTATAATGATTATCAGAACATGATTGAATGTACGGTAGATCCATCCGCACCAGCAATTTCCTGGGGTTATTCCGGAGAGTCGCAGGATGGTAGATTTACATTGTCGTGTCAGCTTTATAATCCAACAACACAAGTCATGGACCTTGACGCGGTTTTGTCGACCGGACCTTCGTATAAAAAAGAAAATTTGCAAAAAATATTGCTGGCTTCTGGTGAAAAGAAAAAAGTCTCACTTGATTTGATGGATAATAAATTAGTCAAAGGATTTTTTAAATGTCTTATTACCGCCAGTAATGGAAATACATATTTTACGAGTAACATTAATTTCGCAACTTCTGACCTGTTTACGACGCAATTGGTATCCCCGGCTAGCAAACTTAATCCCACGATTGAATATTACCCTTTTCAGAAAAAAATCAATGTCCGCTTTGAAAGAATGCAAACTTCGGACTATAATGATTTGAAAAGAGTAATAGTACGGATCGAAGGCCCTTCTGGCTTCACTCTTGAGAAAGAATTTGACAAATTTTTATATGCCGAAAGTGAAGCTCATGCAACTATGCTGTTTTCGCCTCCGCAAAATGGCTCTTATAAAATTACCATGACGGCATACAGCGCTAATGGAGAAAAAACTGGGGAATCAACGCGTTTTATAGGGCACAAAGATTTCCCATGGCTGAATAATAAGATTGGCAAAGACAGCATAGTGATACCACCTTTTACGCCACTAAAATACACGGATGATTCAGTCAGTTGCATTTTGCGGCAGTATCAATTCGCGCCGGGGGGATTTCCTGCCCAGATTACCGCCAACGGGCATGAACTCCTCTCCGGTCCGGTTAAGCTGGTCGCAAAGTATGGAAGCAAAATAAATACTGGCATCGGAAAGAAAATAAATTTTGATAAGTCCAATCCTGACCGGGCTGAATTCTCTACTTCAATTGAATATCCAGGATTTGAGGTATCTGTAAAAAGTTGGATGGAATATGACGGCATAGTATTTTATACTCTAACTCTAATTCCAAAACTTGGGAATGAAGAAATTAATGATTTATATCTGGAAATTCCTGTAAAAGATCCTAAATTGTTATATTCCGTCGGCGATGCAATACGAAAAAACTCTACATACCATTACATTGCAGATCTACCCAGGCAAGGTATTATCTGGACAAGTATGGCTAGCGAAAATGCCGGGGTCTACGGGAATTTCATCCCATATCTGTGGTTGGGAAGTAACCACAGCGGCCTTAGCTGGTTTGCTGAAAATGATCGCGGCTGGATCGATAATCCGCAGTATCCCTGTATGGAACTTTTGCGACAAGGGCAGACCGTAAGTATTAAGGTCAATCTAATTCACGGTCCATATAAACTTGATGCAAAAAGAGAAATTTCTTTTGGATTAATGGCGACGCCAGTAAAACCAAATACTGTTGGTATTGGAAGCAGACCGGAACGCAACTTTATGATGAGATATTTCTTCAATACCGGCTTATTGCCTGTGGATGATTATTTGTGTAAGTTAATAACTGTACAAAAAGATTTAATGGTCTATACAGCAGGACAGGAATATTCACTTGGAGATCCGGAAGTAAAATATTTTAAAGACGAAATTAAGTCCATTCCTGATGCGAAAAATTTCTGGCTATGGGGTAATAAAAAATATGGAACTAGCGGGATTCCGGCAGAAAATTATATTTGCGGCGTTTTCAATCTTACCGGCGGACTAATTGATTTATATCTTTGGAGAATAAATAATTTATTTGAAAATTTCAACATCAATGGTGTTTACCTAGACAATTCTTATCCTTATTTTAATAAAAATATTCAAATCCCTAACACCGGCTTTATCCGCGATGATGGCCAAGTTCAGGCAGGTTGTAACCTATTGCTTTCACGCGAATATATAAAGCGTTGTATGACCTTGGCCTATCTGCAAAATAAGAAACCCCCACGCTTTTTAGTCCACGCTACTGATGCAGTGGTGATGCCTTGTTTTGCTTTTGCAGACTTGATGGTTGTGGGAGAAATGAACATTCCAGCAGGGAAGGATCATTTTGATGTCTTTACTCCGGCGGAAACAGAGATTCAATTAGGTGTGAATTGGGGACTGCCAATAGGCATGCTGACCATGGCACCCAAAAACAAAACCATAGAAATGCTGGCAATGTTCAAGCAATTTGATATTTTCACTTGGGGCAGTAGTTCCTACGATGCGCCCCTCGTTGCGAAATATTCGCAGATTGAAAAAGCTTTCGGGACTGGTCAGGCGGATTGCAGTTTCATCGGCTATTGGGATCCGTCATGTATAAAAACAAGCGAAAATGAAATACATATAAGTTTTTATGTCCGTACCAATAAAGGCGCTTTGGTGTATGTTGTCAATCCAACAAAAAACACTATTGATGCGAGTTTAAAAATAGATCTTTCTCAATACGGAATCAATGAATTTACAGTCACTGATGCAGATAACTCGCAATCGATAAATGTCGAAAAGCTTTCCATTGCCGGTAGAAATTTTAGAGTGTTGCTGATTTACCCGAAAAAGTTATTTTAGATAAAAAAGGAGTTTTTTATGTAAATAATATCTTAGTTTCTCAAGAATTTATAGTTTCGTAATAAAAAGGATTAAAAAATGAAAATTAGAAATTTGTGGTTTGTGTTAGTATTATTGGCGGGTTCTAACAATCTTTACTCTGGCAATATTATTATTAAAGGTGATGCCGAAAGTGATCAGGAGGATGGCTTCTCTGCCATAGCTGGAATCAGTGATGACGCCAAAAGCGGAAAGCATTCTTACGAAGTAGCAGGGGATAAAACCGTGTTATGGTTAAAAAAAACTAAAATAGAGCCTGACAAGTATTATGCCGTTTCAGTATGGATTAAAGCTGTTGGCGACAAACCGTCGTTAAGTTATATGGGGTTTGTTAATTATGATACTAAAGGACGGGTTATTAATTATTTCAATGCCGATGGTAATGGGGCTCTCGCTGAGCTTGCCGAACCATGTAAAATGACAGATACAGTAATAAAGGTCAAAGATGGTTCAAAATGGAAGATATCTCCTAACGGTTTTATTGCATTCGATGCAAAAAGAGATGGCAGCGATCTCCCCAATTTTAATCTTTCTTCCCGCGGTATTTCAAAAATTGAGAAAGAAAAAGATCTTTTTAAAATAGTCCTCGCCGCACCGGCAGGTAAATCTTATCCAGCAGGGACTGTTGTCAGGGAACACATGGATGGAGATAACTATCAGTACGTTAAATACGGAGAAGTCCCAACTGAATGGACAAAATGGGAAGGAATTGTAAAGAGTAGTGATTTTCGCAAAGGTACAGAAAGCATTACTTTTGTTTTACTTTGCAATCTTGGAAAAAACGACATGACCATGCTGTTTGATGATGTATGTGTGGAAGAACTTGATGTGCTACCTGAAACATCTAAAAAATAATTAGCACTTTCTTTCATGTGAAATTTTAAAAATGGCATACCCCAGTCATTGGACTGGGGTAGTATTAAAAGTGATTGAGCCGCAATAAAAGAGAAGAACAATACACTTATGATATAACGACTCCAAAAGATAGAATCATGGACACCTTGCGGGATTGATGGCTGGCAATGTCCGTGAGCCATGTCGTTTTTTCTGGGAATCCGATGTTTGCAGGTGGCCGCCACGCTCCGCCAAAACTGGACTTATATTTCAATGTATTTCGCATGGTCATGCCAGTTCAACAATCAGACTCTGCTCTATCATCATCGGTTAAGTACTAAAAAAATATGGGAAATATTAATACATGAAAACCGAAAAAAAGATGTTACCGCGTGAAATAATCATGAAAACACTTGCATGCGAGGAAACCGACAGGGTTCCATATCTGGAAATATTCTTCGGTCATAAGGGTTTTGCAGAGTATTTCGGGGGGCCTCAGAACTCTTGTGAAGATGCTGCTCGTTACCTAGCTAATTCTGGTCAGTGTTCATATTTAGTGGGGGGCTTCTGGTGGACGCTCCAAAGCAAATATCTTGAAGTTGAGCATGATGTAAAACGTTATGCAGGCGGCGATGCCATTACCATGGATGACGTTATAAATATGCAGCCGCCGATATTTGATGAGCGCATTGACGCGCTCAATAATGCTATCGCAGCAGCAAGGAAATATAATTTAGCCACTCATGTTTTTCTGATGAATTCTTTTCACTCGGCCTCCACCTGTGGATGAGCACTAGGAATGGCCGGATTTTGAGCATTTAAAATGGCCGGAAAACGGTCATTTAGTGCTGAGTGCGCATAATGCTGGCCGGTTGCCTGATAACAGGCAATCGGAAACATAGTTTTTGG
>CAIJKT010000771.1 GCA_903821255.1 uncultured Lentisphaeria bacterium
CCCGAACAAAAGCAGATTCCTGACCATTCCCCCGATCAGCCCGAGCGCCGTCCGCTGGTCATCCGTAAATTTAAATCCAGTCATAAATCCAAATCCTTTTTTATCCACAAAAAAACAAAATGATAACATTAAAAAATTTAACAATCAATTATCTATAATATAGGAAAAGTGTCAATTTAATATTGTGTTAATGCTTATCAATAAATTATTTAAGTGCGTTTTATTTGCTGTAGAATGTTACCAGCCGCAGGCGTGAAACGAAAGCCTGTGAGCGCCGGTCGTCTGACCGGCTTTGGGCTGTTTGCTCCCGGATCGAATAAATTCGAAAAGCCGGTCAGGCGACCGGCGCTCCCGGGGTGGATGCCGCCGGCATCCAACGTTTATAGCACAACAGCCCGTGGATCGTACGATCCCGGCGGGATCGCAGACAGACTTGATTGTTTTTCTATAGACGTGTTACCCCGGCGGGATAATGGAGTTTTTTTGCTTGCATTTCGCGGAACATAAAGCATGTTAAAGCAAGGTGGTTGCGGTAGGTGATTCGGACTGTTTGCCCCAATATGGGAGTTAAAGGATTTAGAGTTTTTTAAGCTAAAATGAACAATGTTTCGCAGGAAAAGGTTAAATTAAAGCTTATTTTCAAATCTTGCGACTGAAAATATTAAAATAAGACATGTAAATAAACGATAAATCAATGGATATGTACATAAAAAATGAAAATAAAGTGGACAGACCCCGATATAAATAGTTTCATGCCTAAATACCCAAACATGATAATGACTTTGGGCCTTGCATTACTATTATCTGGTTGTTCTGGATGTAGCAGTGTTCCGGAGCCAGATTTCCTCGCGGATGCTCCGATTGGCAATAAGGAATACCGCGAGGCTAACAAGATGAAACACAAAATGCTAAGCAAAGAGTGCGCAATATCGGGATGGTATTATCTAGGTAGCTATTTCAACAAGAATTCTTGGATACCTGAAACCTTGATTCCTTCAATTAACTGGTCATATGTTGCACAGGCAATGGAATGTTTCAATGATTGTTGGTTTTTTGACAATGAAAACTATCAGGCTTATTGGGGAGCGGGGGTAGTGCGTGGAGTTCAGGCGACTTTTACCGACGATCCGTTGCTCGCAGAAAAATATTTGAAACAAAGCGCTGAGTTTATGCTTATGGCAATGAAACATAATGTTCCCGCTAATCAGGTCAATAACTTGAACATTGACTTGGCCAATGCCTACAATGGTTTGGGAGCATTTTATGTGAAAACGTCTAAAAAAGAATTAGCGGATGCCTATCTTGCTTCTGCGCGGGAAATTCTGTTTGATGTCACAAAAAAGGAACCTCAGAACGGTCGGGCATTTTATCTATTGGCCGCGACATCTTTCTATCAAGGAAAATACGCAGAGGCGAAGCAACTGGCGGAACAGGCTAAAAATAAACATTTCAAGGTTCCAGATGATTTTCTTAAGGACCTTTCAAGTAAAATCGCTGCCTCCCCTGTGCTACCCCAGAAGTTAAAATAGGAACCCGGTATTTTGGTGTTTGCTTAGCTTGAAGACCAATTATTTTATAACTTATTGAATGTGTATTACTTGAAAATAGAGGTCCTTTTTATGCGTTTTATTAGATTGACATTGTTTGTCGGGTTATTGGTTGCTTGGTATTCTGGGTATGGACAGGATATTGTTAAAAACGAAAAATCAGTTGCGCCGGTGAATCCGGTTCCGTTACCGGCAAAGGCAACGCAACCAACCACTACGGTAGAGAAAAATGCCGAAGTTCTGTTGTCGGATAATATCAAACTGATTATCGGGCAAGGCGAAACCAGAAACTATTATGTTCGTGTCCGCGAGATTCACAATTTGAAAAAGAATCTATCGCCGGAACAGGTTGACGCACTGTACAGGTTCCTGTATGAGAAGCTGGAGAAACAGGAATTGCCGGATTTGCAGTTTAACGGACTGAAGAACGAGATTGTCGTGGAGCTGATGAAGCAAACCATCAAGCCTGAAGCACTGTCCGGCCATCTGGTCGCCATGTATTACGACAAATCATTCGATCCAACCTGGCGCGACTACTGTGTGCAGTTCTTCGGCAAATGGTATCCTAACGCTCCGGACAACAAAGACAGACACGCCATGTATGACGGTCTGTTTGAAGCGGTGAAAGAGGTTGACGGCAGCATTGCCGGAGCTGCGCTTGCCCAGCTTTCCTTTCTCTCTGGTGCTCCGGGTTTCGAGCGCGACCGCAACCGGGTTTCCGATCTGGCCTGCGGGGTGCTGACTGACCCTAAGTGTTCGCCCCGCAGCCGCATCGTGGCAATGCAGGTTTGCGCCGAACTCCGCAACAAAAAAGCCTTGCCGATAGCCCGCGAAGCCGCTCAGGACGGCAATGACATCAGTTTTAAAATGGCCTCAATGGCCGCCATCGGCGCACTAGGCGACCCCGGTGACCTGCCGCTGTTGAATCACTACAGGAGCAGCAGCGACATGCGTCTAAGCGGTCCCGCCAAAGCCGCCATCGCCAAAATCAACAAGAACTATAAGCTTTCCAAGTATTGAACATAAGGTGTTTAAATGCGTTTCATTGAACTGACGTTATTGACCGGATTGCTGATGTCCGGATATTCAGGGCATGGACAGGATGCTGTTAAAAACGAAAAATCAGCCGCTCCGTCTGCTGCTGCCGACTGCAAGGCTATCCTGGAAAAGTTTGTACAGGCATATGCAACGCTGGACGATAAGGCATTGACCGCACTGGCGGACAAGCCGGAAACCGTGGCGGCGACGTTCAAGGAGATGCAGGAGTTCAAGCAAGCCGGGATGTCGCCGGTGTTGACGATTACCCCACAGCAAACGCGCACAGAGAAAGAAATTACGGCGATTGATGCTCTGGTGTCGCTATCGGTCAAAGATAAGTATCTTTACCGCAACGGACCCGCTCTGTATATCTTCAAAGACGGCAAACTGGCCGTAATCAAGAAAAACTTCAATCCGGCCTTTGTCAGTTCATTCTGGCAGGCGGTATTACAGGCCGACAAGATCGGCGTTCTCGAATCCGCCGACCGCGCCAAAGAACTCAAGCTAACCTCGCTGCTGCCGGATGAAAAGCTGGACGGCAAAATCAGTTACCCGGACTGGCTGATTTATCAGGTCAGGTCTCCCGGCAAATATCTGATACCCTTGAAGAAAAGCCCGGACGGTTACGCCGTCATGGGGCAGTATTATCTGATTCCGGCATTGGGCAGTACCGATCCGAAGAAACTGGCTGATGCTTTCAAGCGTTACCGGGAGCTTAAGCCGGAAGCGGAACGCGCCTTCCTGAAAGAACTGCTGGCTGACGCCCCGTTGCATCCGGGTTTTGTTATGCTGGCCCAGCCGTGCATCGGCAATCTGGCCGCGATGGGTGAATTCAGAAACCCGCTGGAACTACAGGAGTTGAAATACTGGCAGGACATTTACGCCCGCAAGACAACGCCGACTGTCGCCAGGCGGCATCTGCTGCTGGTACTGTCCGCCAGCAACTTCCTGCAAAGCAAAGCCATCTTCACCGAAGCGTTGCAAGACCCGGAGTTAAGCGAATTCGCCGGAACCATCTGGTACCGTAAGGACAAAACCGCCTTTGAGGAACTGATGATAAAGTGGCTGGGCGATCCGAAGTTGTGCCATTATGCATTGCAGAATTCGTCTTCGCTGTCCGGCAACCCGAAATATGTCGCCGCCGCCATGAAAGTCTTCGACCCCAAGAGCAAGGATAAGACCAGCCTGAAGTATTTCATGCCGGTGCTTTGCGCTCCCGATAACAGCAATGGCGAGAAGTTCGTCAAGACCTTTCTGGCCGAAGCTGCTAATCAGGATGATTTAGTGCTTTACCAGAAGACATTTGAAGCGATCTGTCATTTCAATCCGACCGGGTACGCTGAGGAGATAAAAACTTTCCTGAAAAATCATAAGAAGAACGAACTGCTGCTGAAAAGCACGGTATATCCGATGGCGCTGTTCTGCCTGTGCAAGTCCGGCGATCCCGCAGGCTACAAGGCCGCGCTGGACCATATCGCCAAAATCCAGGCGGTGGATGCCACCGGGAAGCATGACCTCAACCAGGAAAAAGTGTTTATGATGGTTTTCTTCCAGTACGCTCCGCGCTATAAGAAGCTGGACCAGTTCAAGCAGGACTTCCTGGAAAAGCTGGCCGCACTGGAGAAAGCCAAGGCCAATACTAAAAAGGATGAGTCGAAGAAATGATTCTAACAGGGATTAATAGGATGGACAGGATTTTCCAAAGGCCGAGGTTGCCTTTTTGCAGGGTAAACCCGGACAGTTCCGGGTTCCCCCTCGCGACCCTCCTCCGGAACTTGATAGATACCCACCGTTCCGCCGGTGGATCACGTCTCCGTCCGACGGAGGGCGAAGTTTTTGGGGAACTTTTAACAGGGATAGACAGGATGAACAGGATTTATATATATAAATACAGGCCTAAAGCATGATACATGAAGATATCACAGAAAAGATCATCGGTTGTGCTTTTGAAGTGATTAATGAGTTGGGTTCTGGATTTTTAGAATCTGTCTACGAAAAGGCTATGATTATCGCATTAAAGCAAAGATCGTTGAATGCTAAAAATCAATATCCAGTTGATGTATTTTTCAGAGATGAAAAGGCCGGTGAGTTTTATGCTGATATTCTGGTAGAGGGAAAGATCATAGTCGAACTTAAAGCCGTAAGAGCATTAGTGCCTGAACATCAGGCTCAGGTAATAAATTATCTCAGGGCTACCGGGATGAAAACCGGATTGTTAATTAACTTCGGCAATCCAAAATTAGAAGTCAGGAGGTTGAGTCTGAAATCAACCTCCGGAAATATTGCTTAATAAAAAATAATCCTGTCCATCCTGTTCATCCCTGTTAAAACCGGATTCTGACAAGGTCCAGTTTGCGCTTCTTTTCTTTCCGCCACATCAGCAGCGTAAAGACCAGCAGCGATGCCGGGATAACGGCGAAATTGCCGACATACTTGGAATATTTCAGCAGCTTCAATGAATCGTAGCCAAGCATTTCCCCGATAATAGGCAGCAGTGCGCCCAGCGCAAACCCGATGCCGAACGCCAGCAGCACGAACCGCCAGAAATATCCCCACCAGGCCAACAGTACCCTGCCGAAGTTGATTTTATGCTCGGTAGCTTCCGGCTCGTTCCGTTTGAGAATGGCAGGAATAACGATCAATCCGGACTTGCCGACTTTTCGCCCAAGGATAAACTTCAGCACGAAGAATGAAACGATACCGTTTAACACCAGCCCGTAAGATAGAGATGCCAGGAAAAAGATTTTCGGCTGGTAACAGATGCCGCTGAGCCAGTTAATCAGGAATCCGCCCGACAGCAGCAGTACAGCCAGTATAAACGCATATCTCCAGAAAAACCGCCACCAGATCAGCACAACTTCCTTAAAAAGCGGCGCAGCATCAGACTCCGTCATATCAATCTCCTCATTACAGCATTTCCCATTCAAAACAGCATCCTTTAAATTATCACAACACGCCCAAAATTCAAGCATTCCGTACTGAGATTATACTGATTTGCATTCTTTAGGTTAGTAATGTATATTATCCTCCAATAAACCGTATGGAGGTAGATATGCGACCACGGATAGAATTCTCAGAAGCCCAACTGTCAAAAGTTGAAAAGTCTCTTCACAATACCACTACGAAAGAAGGATATCAGCGAGTGCAGGCGGTTTGGCTTCGCATGAAACTTGGACTTCATGCGGCGGAAATAGCCCAAATTCTTGGTATCCATGAAGCAAGTGTCTGGCGTATCCATTCCCGCTACTTCAAAAATGGAGCAAAGATCTTCGATGAAGGCTTATCTGGTGGCCGCTGGCATGAAAACTTGAGTCTTGAGGAAGAAGCTGCATTTCTGAAACCATACTGCAAACAAGCCGAATCAAGTGGAATGATCGTTGTTACAGATGTTGCAAACGGTTATGAAAAGCTGATCGGGCGTGGTGTTCCCAAGTCTACAGTCTACCGGCTTCTCGAACGGCATGGATGGCGGAAAATAGCGCCAAGACCATCACATCCCAAGGCCGATCCGGAGGCGCAGGATGCTTTTAAAAAAACTTCAGCGAAAAGCTGAAAGAAATCATTTCCAGCCTTGATGACGGATTGCCTGTGCGCGTAATGTTTCAAGACGAGGCGCGTTTTGGACGGGTCGGATTGCCGCGCAGATGCTGGGCTCCAAAAGGAATGCGTCCGAAATGTCCAGCTCAGATTATCCGTGAATATATTTATGCTTATTCGGCAGTCAGTCCTCTGGACGGGGCCATCGAATCACTCACTGCGCCGGATGCCGATGCAAAGATAATGGGAATATTTCTTGCTCAACTGTCTGAACGTTTCTCTTCGGAACATGTGGTGATGTTTATGGATAAAGCCGCCTGGCACACGACTGGCAAACTCGAACTGCCAAAGAACGTCTCCATTTATTTCCTGCCGCCATATAGTCCGCAACTCAATCCCGTTGAAATTATCTGGCGGGAAATCCGCAAGGGATTCTTCCACAATCTGGTTTTCAACAGCATTGATGCAGTTGAAGATCGTCTGTTCGAAGCATTGACCTATATGCTCAACAACCCGGAAACAGTGAAAAGCATTTCGTCTTTTGATTGGATTGTTACTAACCTTAAGAATGCAAAATAGTATTAAATGCCTGTTCGCATGGTTTTGATAATGAATAAAAAAAGACCGGAACA
>CAIJKT010000772.1 GCA_903821255.1 uncultured Lentisphaeria bacterium
AAGTGGGCGGCATCCACAAAAAAAATTCTCGTTCTCCCTGTTTTGCCTCTTTTAGCCGGGGAGAAAGCTTTTCCGTAATAAATTGTGCCTGCTCATCCTGCTTTTCGGGAGTCAAGGCCTGACCTGGAACAGCATGCACCTTGCGATACTTAAACTTCATCTTCTTGAAGAACTTCCATATCTGAGGCAGGCTTCTTCTTATTCCGGTTATCTCTTCAATTCTGGTCCTTGCTTCTTTTAAGGAACGGGGCGGGTTTTGGGTGAAATACTCTTCAATGCTCGCGGAGTGTTCCATCATCTCATTTTCACGGCCTCGATAGTTAAGCTCTTTCAGTTCTTCTATTCCGCCTGCAATATATGATTTCAAATACGAAGCAAGAGTCGCTCTCGTAATATCACAGATATCACAAATTTGACTGTGCGGCAAATTCTTGCTTTTAAGATACAGCGCTTCCATTTTTAATTGAACCTTGGGCGATGGATGGTTAAACCGTTCCTGCTTTAATTTTTAAAGAACAATTAGTAAAGGAAAGCTTACCGGCATCTCTGGCTTTGTTGTTTATCATGATTCCAGCATGCTGACTATCACTAATGGTACAATCCTGAAAAACGATACTGGAACTGTCGTCCAAACTGGCCGGAGCATATGAAACTTGAATGCCATACCAGCCATTACCCTGCATAGTGCAATTTTTTACCGTAATATTCAATATCCCGGTCGAACCGTTGAGCACCGGAGTATTTTGTTGAATTCCGGCTCCGCCGTTATTCTGAAAGATACAGTTATCTATTAAAATATCTTGCAGTTTCTCATCATTACTATTAGGTTCCAAGTCAATTCCGGCCCATGGGCCGCCAGGGGCGACATTGCCCTGTCCATGAGAATTTTTAAATGTGCAGTTAGTTACTTTTAATCCAGATACTGCCGATCCATCCCCGGCCACACTGATTACCGACAATCCGTTTCTGGCACATCCATCGGTGACAACGTTGGTTATGGTAACTTTGGAACAATTACCAATCCATTTGCCATTGCTTGCTACATCGTTCAAAATAATACCGTCTCCGCCGGCATTTTTCAGCGTCAAACCGGATACTGTTATATTGCTGCAATTCTTAAAGCTTAGCGCCATACGCCATTGAGCTGCATAAATATGACCTTGCAGATGTTGATTGGGAGGCTCAGGCCAAAGCTCGTAACCAGCATACTTTTCCTTATGCATGAGGATTTTTGCTCCGGCATCTCCCGTTACCTTGAGATCGCTAAAACTTGTTGCTGGCTCTGCCTTGAGCACACAATCCAAAACGCCGAGATAACCGCCAAGCTTTGACTCAAGCACAGCATTCGCATTCAGATGAACTTCGGTATTGCTATGTTAAAAAAACAGCGGACGCACCGGCCATGACGCATTGCCGGGGCCTGGCTGAATAATGATTTTAGTGAAATTATAACCGGCGGTGGCAGGTAAAATGGACGTGCTTTCCAAGCATCCTTGTATCAACGCGGTATTGTCGGAAGTCCGGTCAGATGCCTCCAGAATGATGGTCTTATTACTATCTATAATAGTGTATGCCGATAATGTCGCGGGGAATAGTATCCCAGCCATGATTCCCGTCAATGCCAACCTTATGATTGCAGAGTCTACTTTATGCATGATCAACCTCCTTCTCAGTAGTTTACATTTTAAATCGTAACACTTCGGTTTGGATATAAAATCCCATTCCATAAAACAAAGATTATCCTCCTTTCTCGTCTTGGAGCTATTGCCTATATTAAACGTATCCGTTCCAGGCTGTCGCAGATGGAGACAAGCACTTGGGCCCGCAGTCTTATATCTCCATTGAGCGAAGTCTGTTTATAATCATGGCGTTGCCGAGTACAACAGAGTCACTTCATCTGCGGAAAGCACGCGTTTATAAATGCGTACGTCGTCAACTGCTCCAGGCCAAGCCAACCAACCGGTATTGTCTGCCGCTCCGATGAGCAAATTATAGGAATTGCTGATATTCACGCCGCTGAATGCGCTGATATCCTTGCTAGATTGATAAGCGCCGTTCACATATGACTTGCATTTTCCACTGACTCGGTTAACGGTGAACACGAAGTGGTACCACTGGTTCAAACTGGGAGTGGGACACCATGTTGATATTCTGGTTACTCCGTTACCAAGTATCAGTCCCAACGAAGTGTTTGACCCTGACAGTGCATAGCCAATCTGATTATCTGAGTTTGCCCCCTTGCAAAGCAACCGGCTATTGGATGCCGCGCTATCGCTGCGCTGCATCCATAATGAGATTGAAAAATCACCGGTGCCGATATTCAAATCAGAGGAATTATTGCTGACACTCACATACTGGTTGATGCCGTTCAGCGCCAGAGCGCCGCCGAAGTGGCCTGTCGTCCAGGTCGGATTGTTCTGCAACATGCCGGGGGAACGCCCAATGCAGTCCGTTGCGCCGGCACCGTAGCCGTCATCGAATTTCCACAAGACGGAAGCATCGGCAGCAAGATAGGCAACTTCGTTTGGCGCCAGTACGCGTCCGTAAATGCGCACATCGTCAACTTGGCCGGGCCAAGCCAACCAACCGGTGTTGTCTGCCGCTCCGATGAGCAAATTATAGGGATTGCTGATATTCACGCCGCTGAATGCGCTGATATCCTTGCTAGACGATTCCATTCAGATATGCCGTAGCTTTTCCGCTAACGCGATCAACGGTGAATACCATGTGATGCCACTGGTTCAAACTGGGAGTGGGACACCATGTTGATATTCTGGTTACTCCGTTGCCAAGTATCAGTCCCAGCGAAGTGTTTGACCCGGACAATGCATAGCCAATCTGATTATCTGAGTTCGCCCCCTTGTAGAGCAACCGGCTGTTGGTCACAGCGCTATCACTGCGCTGCATCCACAATGATATTGAAAAATCGCCAGTTCCGATATTCAGTGATGGATCACTAGCCACCGTCACAAGCTGATTAGTACCATTCAGCGCCAGGCCGCCGCCGACTCGCCCGGTTACCCATGCCGGACTGTTCTGTAATATCCCGTTACAATTGCCGACGCTGTCACAGGCAGTACTGCTGCCGCTGGTTTCATCCAGCTTCCAATGGTGCACGAAGCTTGAAGTGCTCGGCGGTGTCGGTGTCACGTTAGGCATTGCCGTAACATCAAGATTGATCGTATTTACCGCAGACAATATACCGCCGGACGCATAAATATTCCCTGAGACATTATCTATCGAAGCATATGTGCCATCTATGCACAGAAAATAATTGATTGTCCGGCTCGTCGGCTGCACAATCACAAGATTCTTCAACTGAATATTCCCGCCAACCTCGGGGTCTCCAGTATAATTACTGATGATAAATGCCGCATTATCGCTGTAAAGGTTATTGTTATTTAAAGAACAATTAGTAAAAGAAAGCGTACCGGCATCCCTGGCTTTGCCGACAACTTTGATTCCGGCATACTGACTATCACTAATGGTACAATCCTGAAAAATGATACTGGAACCGTCGTCCAAACTGGCCGGGACATACGAAATGCTAACGCCACCCCACACATTACCTTGCATAGTGCAGTTTTTGACCGTAATGTTCAATATTCCGGTCGAACCGTTCAGCACCGGAGTATTTTGTTGGATTCCGGCCCCGCCGTTATTCAGAAATACGCAACTATCTATCACAATATTTTTCAGTCGTTCAGACAAATAATTCGGTTCAAAATCAATTCCAGCCCATGGGCCGCCTGCGGCGCAATTGCCTTGGCCTTTGGTATTTTTAAATGTGCAACCGGTTACAGTCAGTCCATCCACACTGACTGCTGACAAACCGTTTCTGGCGCAACCATCGGTGACAACATTGGTTATGGTAACATTGGAACAATAACCAGAGTTAGGCGCAAATGCATTTCCCAGATAAATGCCATCTCCGCCGGTATTCGCCAGCGTTAAGCCGGATACTGTTACGTTGCTGCAGCTCATAAAATTCAGAGCAGTACGCCATTGCGCTGGCGCCAGTAGAGCGTACTCCTCCTTGTGCATCAATATTTTTGATCCTGAGTCTCCGGTTACTTTGATATTGTTTTTGATGATTGCATTGAGCACGCAGTCCGCGCCGTTTGGATAACCGCCAGTCCGGGCTTCTAGAACAGTATTTGCGTTCAGATGAATTTCGGTGTTGTTATGGTTAAAAAATAGCGGACGCACCGGCCAGGAAGCATTGCCTGGGCCTGGCGGAATAATGATTTTAGTGTAAGTGGCGTTATCCAGAAATCCCTGAATCAACACGGTATTGTCGGCAGTGCGATCCGATGCTTCCAAGGTTACTGTCGGTCCATTAATAATGTATGCCGACAATGTCGCGGGGAATAGTACCCCACCCATGATTCCCGTCAATGCCAACCTTATGATTGCAGAGTCTACTTTACGCATGATGAATCTCCTTCTCGGTAGTTTACATTTTTAAATCGTAACACTTCGGTTTGGATATAAAATCCCATCATCTCCCCATGAAAAGGCCTTCCCCTCCTTTCGCGCCATGACGCTGTTTTGTCTTTAAATTTAAGTGGCATGAATCATCTTCACGGCGCCTGATAACCAGTTTCCCCGCCCATAGCCTTCCATTTGCGAAACACCAGCCATGCAATCCATGCTCCGGCCAGGTAGAACGGAACAGGCCATAAAAATACATAACGGTAATCTTTTACATAGTCGAAGAAAAGCCCGCACAGAGGCCCGATCAGCGCGGCACCGATGGAAGATACCATCGCCCCGGCCGATCCGAACTGTCCGTACCGCTCGCGCGGGTAAAGATCAATCAGCCATTTCATGATCGCCAGTCCGGACAGACATAAAGGCACACTGCACAGAATGTTCCACAGCAATAGCGACCAGTAATCATGAATCATGAAGAAACTGACCAATCTTAACACTGCAGAGCCAAATAAACCTGCAATCATGGATTTATGACTGCCCCAGCGGTCAAGCAGGATGCCGACCGGATAAATGATAACTGTGCTGAATAAGCCGGCGTAAGCACTCATTTTGCCGATCTGGTCCAGAGTCAAACCCATCTGGTCGCGGCTGAAAAAAATGCCGAACACATTGGAGGCACCTGCCCAGATGTTCAGTCCGTAAACCAGAAAGATCAGCAGATAGAACGGATGTCCGAAACACTCGTCGGCGTAATTGCGGATACCGCTCCACCAATGCCCGCGTTCCTCTTTTTTGTCGGGCGGC
>CAIJKT010000773.1 GCA_903821255.1 uncultured Lentisphaeria bacterium
ATTATGAGATAAAACGCAAATTCTGCGGGATTTCAAAGTGGCTGGAAGTGATCAGCGGCATGAACGACCTGTCTATAAACAGTATCATTTTTGATGTGATAAACGCTTGTCCCGGAGAATTTTCGGATGTGGATTTTTACAGACAGGCCGGCTTGACGAGGCTTGAGCCGATGTTCGCCCTGGCCGGGGCAGAGGATATTATCCAGATCCATAATTCCAAACTGGAGGAAGGGGTGTTTTTCGGCAACAGCGCACCCGGTCCGCTGAAATTCTTTTTATGCTATCCTCACTGGCAGGAAACGGCAATTTCCACCGGCTACAATTTTGAAAGTCCGCCGGTAAACAAATATTTAAATAAAGGCGAAACCTTTACCACAGACCGGGCGATGGTTTTTCTGTATAAAGGCAGAGCCGATGATGATGCGGTCAGGAACAGTTTCCGCGATTACATCCGCTCCTATCTGCCTGTCACCGCGGATAACGGCGGTTTCATGTACTGCACCTGGCTGCCTTTCCTGAAGGATATCAACGAACCTCTGCTACTTGATCTTATTGATCGCGCCGCGGATATGGGATTTAACAGTTTTGTGCTGGATGACGGCTGGTTTGTAAACGGCGAATGGACGGTTGATAAAGAAAAATTTCCGAACGGGCTGAAAATAATTTCCGACAAAGTGCGGTCACTCGGCATGTGTTTCGGTTTGTGGTTTAATATCGGTACCGATTATGGCAATCTTGGCAGGAATGCTCACTACTCCGGGATTAATACAGACGGTTCCCCCAAAATATTCGGCCTTTCCGGGGAGATTCGCCAAATGTGTTTTGCCTCCGGGCATCGCGAACTTGTGGCGCAAAAGCTCGCAGCTCTGGCCCGGGAATATAACGTCGGCTATTTCAAGCTTGACTTCAGCAATATTGTCAGTCCGTACCGCATGATGCAGGCAGGCTGCTGTTCAACCGGGCATGAATATCATCGCGAATCCGGAGATTCGATAATAGAGCAGTATGCCGGTTTGAAATATGTCCGTGACGAAGTCAAAAAAGTTTTCCCCGACCTGATTGTAGACTTCAGTTTTGAGGCATTCGGTTTAGATTACCCGAGCATTGCCGCGCTGGAATATTCCGAACTGCATCATATGTCGAACATGAACACGCTGCGTCCGCATATCCTCAATGCCTTGAAAATCAGGAACACACTTTATCGTTACGTTACGATAATGCCGCCTGAACGTCTGCTCGGCAGCCTGATCTGTCTTCAGAATCAGAATGATATTGAACATCTGCTGACCGCTTTAGTGGGAACTCCGCTGGTAGCCGGTGATTTGCGCAAGATAACTCCTGAGAATATGATACTTATCCGCCGGGTTACGGCGGCTATTCAAGGAATCATAAGTCAGGGGCCGATGACCAGATTCATCAAATTGCGTCGTGATAAGTATGTGCAGTCGGATGAGTGGGATGGTTTTGCCAAATTCAATGAAAGCGGGAGCGGAATTATCTGCCTGTTCAAAAATCACTCGTCAATCAGTGATTTTGAAATTCATATTGATGATTTGCCGGAAGGAATTGATAAATTCACGGTTAAAGACGTTCTTGCCGGCAGCGAATCTTCAACTGTTTCCGCCGCTGAACTTTCGAGTGGCATCCGCAGAAACTGGTTTGGCGACTTGAACTGTTGTATTTTAACGGTTTCTCCACTGAAATAACCGTTTACAGCCGGGATTTTTGGTTTTTTTTAATAATTTATTGATTTATGCAATAAAAATACGAATTTTGCGTTATATTAACAGTTAATGTGAATTCATTAACAATTGAGATTATATACGATGCAAAAGATTATGTTGAGTGGTAAAATTCATACCGCCAGGCTTACTGGATGTGAGCTTGATTATGAAGGCAGCCTGGAAATAGACCCGGATTTATTGAATGCCGCGGGCATATTGCAGTTTGAGAAAATTCTGGTGGTAAATCGCTCAAATGGTGAGCGGCTTGAAACTTATGCGATACCAGGCCAGGCCGGCAGTAAACGGTTCTGTCTTAATGGACCGGCTGCGTACAAAGGCAAGGTTGGTGATGTTGTTACGATCATGGCCTTTTCGGTTTGCTCCCAGGAAGAAGCCGAAAAGATCAAACCGAAAATAATTGTCCTTAATCAAGATAATGTTATTATTCAGCGGAAAGGCGGTGCTTAAACGCCGGAAAGGAACTGCCTGATGCTCAGTCTGCTGAAAAAAATCAGGGTTATGCTGCAAACAGACGGTCGCAGCCGGCAAGGTCAGATTATAGCGGAATATGTAATTATGCTGGCAATGTGCGCCATTATTGCAATTTCTCTCTTAGTGCTGATGTTTTATTTTTCAGAGTACGGGTGGCGAGTAATTAATCTGGTAAGTATTGATTATCCATAATTTAGGGTTATATTATAATTAACAAACAGGAGGTTGGTAATGAGAGTCAAAAAAACAAATGCTAAAGGTCAGGCAGTTGTAGAATATATCATTATTATTGTGATTGTTGCTATTGCTGCGCTCGTTGTCCTTGGAGCATTCAGTGACCGCTTGAGAACCATGATTGCCGGCGTTACAACGTCTCTCGGCGGAACAGAGCAGACTATCTCCTCTGGTTCATCGGTGCAGACACTTAAGGATCTCAAG
>CAIJKT010000774.1 GCA_903821255.1 uncultured Lentisphaeria bacterium
CGGCTTTTGGCTTTATGCAGCACATAGTTCGCATTTCTTACCGGCAGCGCATTCAGCAAATTGTCAATCTTGTCTTTCATGTTGTTACAATATAATCATTGAATTGATGCATGTCAATATTTTAATAATCGTTAAGAGAAATAATTTAATCATTCAGGGAATTGATGATTTGCCGGAATGACACTATAATTATTACTATCCTTTAAAAACATTTACGGAGGTAACCATATGTCGAAAGGTGCAAAGATCGTAATGACCGGCGGCGGAAGCTATAATTGGATTCCGCGCATAATGTGCGATATGATGCAGGCTCCTGAACTCAAGGGCAGCGAAGTCTATTTGCTTGATCCCAATCTTCAAGCCGCCAAAGAAGTGAAGGCCGCGGTTGAAAAAATGTCCGGAACCCTGGGGGCGGGATTTAAGTTCACCGCCGGCAGTTCCGAGGAAAAGGCGTTTGCCGGTGCTGATTTTGTGGTCATAACGATTTCCACCGGTGATCTGGAAATGATGCGCCATGACCTGAAGATTCCGGAAAAATACGGTATTCTCCACACTGTCGGGGATTCGGTCGGACCCGGAGGCTGGTCACGCACGCTGCGCAATGTGCCGGTGTTTGTTAAAATGGCGCAGAAAATTGAAAAACTGTCGCCCAAAGCGATTATCCTGAATTACACCAATCCGATGGCGGCGCTGACCGGCGCGATAAGTGCTTCAACCTCGCTGCGCAATGTCGGCCTGTGTCATGGCGTATTTGCCGCGTATCAACTGTTAGAGAAGATTTTTGGAGTTGAAGAGCAGGATCTCAGTTTAAAATATGGCGGCGTCAACCATTTTTTCTGGGTCACTGATTTCACGGTTAAAGGTCAGCCCGGATATCCGATGCTGGCTAAAAAACTTGCCGGCAGATCAATAGATGAATATTTTGCGAAGGCGCACAGAGATGAGGCCGGCATGGCACACCACAAGCACAAACTGTTGGACGAGTTGTACCGGCAATATGGTTATCTGTCATATCCCGGTGACCGGCATACCTGTGAATTTGTGCCGGGATATCTTAATAACGGCAAGTCGCCGGTTAAACGTTTCGGCCTGGTCAGAACTTCGATTGAAGAACGGTATGATGTCAGAAAAGGCGCCAGGGAACGCGCCGCCAAACTGGCGTCAGGAGAAACGACCCCGTTTGGGCGCTCCAGAGAAACCGCCGTTGATATCATGACAGCATTTATTAACAATAAACCGTTTATTGACGTCGTGAATATGCCGAATATCGGACAGATTGACAACCTGCCGCGCGGTGCGGTTGTCGAGACGATGGGAATGGTTGATGCCCGCGGGTTCACCCCGATTGCAATCGGCTCCCTGCCGCGAGAGGTGCAGCCGACGATTGACGTGCATTGTAAAGTGCAGATGATGACACTGGCGGCGGCGATGAAGGGCGATCTGGAGATGGCGCTTCATTCGCTGATGCTTGATCCGCTATGCGCGAATCTGCCGCCGTCCGATGTCCGCACAATGGGGCTTGAACTGATAAAAGCCACCAAGGCATGGCTTCCGCAATTCTAATGAAATGGAACAAAATAAACAATTGAGTTTTCACCGAATATCCTGATTTGATTTTCGAGTTGCTTGTGAGGCGCATACCGGCAGGTATGTAACGAACAAGCGGCGCGAAAAGCATTCAAGAGGGCGGTGTAAAAACATAGGTTATTTTGAGACAGTTCCTAAGTTGGATTATTTATGGCAAATGGAGGAACGGCAATGAAAAAAGTATTTTACGGCAAAACTGAAATCGTTTTATGTGATGGCGCCGCTGCCCTTGGAAAAAAATCAGCAAGTGCAGTTGCGAAAACGATGAGGGATCTGCTTGCGGAAAAAGAAGAGCTGAGGATAGTTTTGGCGGCAGGAGAAAGCCAAAGCTCATTTCTAAATGCGCTGGCAGTAGAGACCGGCATTGACTGGCGCAGAGTGGTTTGTTTTAATATCGATGACTTCTGGGATATCAGGATGCCGGAAAAATTTACTTGCGGTCACCAGACTGCAAAGGAATTGTATCAGAAGATCAACGCCAGATCAGTGAATCTTGTGCGCTTCAATGCCGTTGATCCGGAAGCTGAATGCCAGCGGTTTGAAAAATTGCTGCGCGAAAAGCCTGTTGATATTTTATGTCAGGGAATCGGAACGTCCGGTCATCTGGCCCTGGACGAACCGTTTGATACTGATTTCAATGATGAAAGATGGGTAAGACTTGTAAATATCGCCGCGCAATCTAAAAAGCAGCTTAAAGCAGACCCTAATTTTGAAGCGCTTGGCTACATTCCGGAAAAAGGAATAACGATGACAATCCCGGCAATTCTCGCTGCTAAGCATTGCTATACTATGGTACCGTTAAAATTGAAGAAGGAAATTCTCACGAAACTTTCCAATACAGATGTGGCCACGGAAGCTCTCCCCGCATCTATCCTGTTAACCAGGAACGGTGTGCTTTTTGTGGATAGAGACTCATGTCCTGATTACTGGCTCGGTAATTTTAAATGATAAAGGCTGAGCAGAAAAATTTTCTGCTCAGCCTGCTTTATTGATGTTCTTATTCGGCGGTGATTCTGGTTCCTTTCATCGTGCCTGATGTATTCTGATCAGTAGTGTAAGTGCCTTCAAATTCATTGTCGGAACATAATGATCCGTTCAAATGGAAATTGCGTTTGTCATCATTGCGCTTCCCGTCAATCGTGAACTTCGGGCCGTTCTCGGCGATGGTGCCGGAGAGTTGGAACTCGCCAAATGCGTCATTGCATTTGCCTGTGAGATTATATGATTCCTGAGCTATAGCCATTGTTCCGGTTTGAACCCCGCTTCTGCCCTTCTCTTCGAACTTGTAGTTCCAGGCTCCCGTCATGTTGCAATGTTTCGGAACCGATGAGCATCCGGCAATGAGTCCAGTAACAATGATGACCGCTGCGAGCATGATTGACTTCTTCATTCTTTTTCCCCTTGTTGCTATGGTTTAGACTCCGGGATCACATTTGCGTGATCATGAATCAATATATGTCGTGGAAAATAAATTAGCAAATTTCCGCAGCTATTAATTGTATGCGGAAGTAATAATTCCGGATTTTACAGTAATCTGCTACTTGAATCACGGCGGTTTCAGTTGTAATTTTATGATAGATTTTTATCTATTTTGGCATATTTTGAAATATTTTGAGTGTTGGCGCAATTTTTTGCAAAAAAACTATTTATAATAATTATTATTGAAGGAGCAGTTACTATGTCATTGAAAAACATCACCGAATTGTCAACTTTTTTCGGGCTGAATCCGGATTATGTGCTGGGCGGCGGCGGCAACACCTCTTTTAAAGATGAAAATTTTCTTTATGTCAAACCCAGCGGAATCAGCCTGGCGTCCATTACCGAAAGGGATTTTGTTAAAATGGAACGCGAAAAAGTACGGGCGGTTTTCGCTATTGGCGAACTTACCGGTGCGGTGGAGCGCGAAGCAATAGTCAAGAAAATGCTGGCGGACGCAGTCACTTATGATTCTTCAGGCCGCCCTTCAGTAGAGGCTCCGCTGCATGAGCTTATTCCGACTGCTTATGTCGTTCATCTTCATCCTGCTGCGGTCAACGGCATGACCTGCGGCAAAAACGGCAAAAAGATTTGCGAAGCGCTGTTTCCGGAAGCTTTGTGGATAGATTATATTGATCCCGGCTTTACGCTGGCTTACGCGGTTTACCACGCAGC
>CAIJKT010000775.1 GCA_903821255.1 uncultured Lentisphaeria bacterium
AGTACCCAATGGACGCTTACCCAGGTGAAATGCATTACTCCGGGAACAATTTTCAGAGGAAAGATGAAAAAGCCTTTATTGGGAACATTTCAAGCGGTGGATAATCCCGACTTCATCCTTGATGTTATGAATATCCAGCTCAAGGAACTGCCTGACGGCAAAGAGATCAGGCAGATGCAGTTTGAGCAACTGGCGAATTGGATTAAAGCAAACAGCCATGCTGAAAATATGATTATTTGCGGAGATACAAATATATATAAGGAAGAAGACCCGACTGCACCGCTTAAAGGAGTTGATTTCATAGAGGCAAAATGTGATGAGAACACGGCAATTTATGAAAACTCGTTAAGCCAGAAATTCGACAGGTTCTTTCTGAACAAGGCGGTCTTCGAAAAGACTAAAAATGTCACCAGGGAGATCATTGCAGATTCAAAACAGGAAACTGCCAATGGGAATTTTAAGGAATTTGAGCAGAACGTATCAAGCCATTTTCCAGTTACCATTGTCATAGCAAACTGAAGATTGCTTAAATATCATTCCGCCGGAGCGGACATTTATTACATGGATTTTTAAGCAGTTAATATTCTGTGCCTCCGGCGCTTCCTGCATTCCGTATTTTTTCCCGCATTCACCCGCTTATTCCGTGGTAAAAAAATCTATTGAATTTTCTCTTTGAATTGAGCCTGATTTTATACTTCCTGTTGACAAATCTCCTATATATGTAAAGACACGCATATTTTATGGGAACGACAGCAAATGAAATTGATAAAGGTTGAACTTAACTATTTATGGTAATAAAAAGTAATATCCGTAGATTGATGCAGATTCTTGCAGATGTCAAAACCGGAAAGCATTATGCACAACAACTATCTATAGTCTCCGGAATGCGGGTTGCTTGCAGTGCTGTCCGGATCGGACGAGTATCGGAAAGATTTTTTAAAAGCGTTGTGCTCAACAGGTCTCCAAACTCTCGGAATGTGGCTTGGCTGCTGTCCGTCTTTGATGGACCGGGCATATCCAATATGTTTCCGGTGTTGTTTGAAAATTTTAAAAGCGTTGTGCTCAACAGGTCTCCAAACTCTCGGAAATGGACAAAATTCCATTTTTGTCATTTGTTAAAGAAAACCTTAACCATCTGCTGGATACGGAGTTTGAAATGTGGCCATATTCTGAAAAGTGTTGTGCTCGGGCGGGCTCTAAAAGCTCCGGAATGTTGGACAATATCCGATGGCTTTGTGTTCAACTACTGTCCAATGTGTCCAAAATGCCAAAAATGTAATTTGTTAATAAAAAACTTAACCAGTTGCCGGTATCATTATCAAAATGGTTTTGCACAGGTCATGTCCAAATTGTCCAAATTGTGGTTTATGCAGTATCGTCCGTCTCTGCCGGGCAGATGTCTAAAACGAGTCCGGGTGTCCAGGATAAACTATTGGCCGCGTTGTACGGTGTGCGGCCCGTCAATCTGAAATAAATTTTAAAATCGGAGGAATACTGCTTTACAAAGAAAAAAATAAAGGTAGTTTTAATTATCAGAAAATTAAGGAGACGTTGCCATGAGCAGATTCATATTCGGACTATTGACGGTTTTTCTTGCCGGATGCAGTATTTTCCCAAAACCTGACGGTACGGCGGTCAGCTATTTTGACATTCAGCCGTCTCCGGCGATAACCCAAGCTGGAGCAGTACCGAAAATCATGATATTGCCGTTTCAGGCGGGAAGCGCTTATGGAACCCGGATGGTTTTCAAGGTTAATGAACACCAGGTGAAATTTGATGAGTTCAACCGCTGGGCGGCTCCGCCGGACGAGATGGTACGGGCTCTGCTGGCAACTTATTTCAGCGGAAACAGGGAGCAGGGCGGATCGCCGGAATTGACTCTTGAGGGTGACATCATTACATTCCGCTGCAATCTGCCGGATAACACGGTGACAGTTACCATCTCCGTCATCTGCCGGGAATATCCGTCGCAGCGGATTGCCTGGCGCGAAGTATTTACCCGGAACGTAAAGATTGAGCAGGATACAGCCGGCGCTTTTGCGGGCGCGGCATCCAAAGGAACAATTGAGATAGCTGAAGCCATCCGCGGCAGATTAACCGCAGCCAGATAAACTATTGAAAGCAATTGCCGTCAATGATAAAAATCGAGAAGAACAACCAGATCATAAAAATCTCCGGATTGGTTCCCGGCATGGAAATCGGCGGGGTCAGCCGGGTTTTCAATGATCTTAAAGCCCAGTTGAAAGACACCGTGCGGGTGGAATTGGATCTGTACGGCCTGGCGGCATCCGATCCGGGAATAGCCGTATTGCTGAAAAGTGTGGTAACGCTTTCCGCGGAGAAGAGCTTCTCGGTCGGCCTGCTCAATCTAAGTGACGAAATGCAGGCAGCGCTGGAAAAATCCGGTATCGGCAAAGACGGAGTATATACAGACATCGGCGCGAAAAGCAAAGTTCCGGCTTCAATCTTTATCACGCTGGGCAGCGCAGCCTATAAATTCTGCAGCGACATTAAAAGCATTGTCGGTTTTTCCGGCAGTATTATGATTGTTATTTACAAAATGATTAAAAATCCGCGCAAGATACCGGTGCAGGAAACACTTTATTATATAGACAAGACCGGGGTTGACGCGGTGCCGATCGTCTCCCTGATCTGCTTCCTGATGGGCATGATCCTGGGGTTTCAAGGTATAACTCAGATGAAGCGGTTCGGCATTGATATCTATGTGGCCGACCTGGTCGGGCTGGGGATTGTCCGCGAACTCGGCCCGCTGATGGTTGCCATGATCTGTACCGGCCGCGCCGGTTCGGCATTTGCCGCGGAAATCGGCACCATGAAAGTGTCCGAAGAGATCGACGCATTGACTACGATGGGAATAAAACCGGAACGGATTCTGGTGATGCCGAAGATAATAGCGCTGCTGATCGCCATGCCGCTGCTGACGATTATCGGCGACATCATCGGCATCATCGGCGGAACCGTGGTGTCGATTCTGGCCAGTGATATCACATTTTCCGCGTTCTACGGACGCACCTTGCAGGCGATAGAGCCGGCCAATGTGTTTGAAAGTCTGCTGAAGAGTATCATTTTTGCGGTGTTGATCGCCAGCGTCGGCTGTCTGCGCGGCATGGAGGCGCAGAACGACGCCAAAGGGGTCGGCCGTGCGACGACCTCGTCGGTGGTAAGCGGCATATTCCTGATTGTGATTGCGGATGCGCTTGTCACGTTCATTTATCCTTTACTTGTACTTTATATAACAGGGATGCCATATTAAAATGACTGTTGCCAATGAAAACGTGATTGAAGTAACCGGCCTGACCGTCGGCTATGAAGATTATGTCATTCTGAAGGATCTGAATTTTTCAGTCCGCAGAGAAGAAATCTTTGTTATCCTCGGCGGCTCCGGCTGCGGCAAGAGTTCAACTTTGAAACACATGATCGGTTTGAGCAAGCCGCTGAAAGGCGATATCCGGATTAAAGGCCGCAGCATCGTTGACGCAACCGAAGAGGAGCGGGATCAGTTGACCCTTGAATTCGGGGTGCTGTACCAGTCCGGCGCGTTATTCAGTTCGCTGACCCTGGAGGAGAATATTGCACTGCCGCTGAAGGAGTTTACCGATTACTCCCCGGAAATGATTTCGGCGGTGGCCAAGTATAAACTGAGCCTGGTCGGTCTGGAGGCATTCGCTGATTTCATGCCATCCGAGATCAGCGGCGGGATGAAAAAGCGGGCTGGGCTGGCCAGAGCCATGGCGCTGGACCCGGAAATTCTGTTCTTCGATGAACCTTCCGCCGGGCTGGACCCGATTTCGTCGGCGGAACTGGACAAGCTGATTCTGGAGCTGCGCAAAACCATGAAAACCACGATGGTGATTGTCACGCATGAACTGGACAGTATTTACAGCGTGGCGGACCGGGTGATCATCCTGGATAAGGAAATTAAAGGAATTGTGGAGGAAGGCGATCCGCGCTATCTGCGCGATCACAGCACCAATAAATGGGTTAGAGATTTTTTAAACCGCTTATCAATGAGAGGATAAAAT
>CAIJKT010000776.1 GCA_903821255.1 uncultured Lentisphaeria bacterium
CGGCATTGATACCGTCTGGAGTAAAAGGCAGCTCATAAAAAGAGATTATTTTGACGAGTCTTTTGATTATAATAAATTTCCGTCGCTCTTTTCACAGAAGAACAAAATCAGTTACAATTCCCCTTTTCCCGCGGATTTTAATTATAATTTTCTGAAAAACGGCTCTTTTGAAGGAACCAGTCTTTACTCTTCGCCTTCGCCGTCGTATGAAATTTCCCCTTACTTCTGCGGGAGTTCCTTCCTGGCGGCTGGAAATGAAAACATTTTCTCCGAAATTTGCGACTTCATGCCGTTCCTCTATTTTCCGTTTTATATGGAAATTCCGCTGGATAAACTGAAAGACACCAACCGGATAGAATGTGAGCTGGCCAACATGCGGGAATATCTGGACAGGCTTCAGAATAAGAAATAAAAACTTAAAATAAAAGGCTTAGTCCGGCTGGACAAATTATTGAAACCGGGTAAACTTATAATAATAAATCCAAGGAGTATTGTTATGAAAAATCTGTCGTTGGTAAAAGTCGTTTTAGTGTCGGCGGTCATGGCGTGCGGCTTGATCGGAACCAGTCAGGAACAGGACAAAGCCAGTACCCGGGACCAGGAATTAAAGAAAATCAAGGAAATGGGCATTGGAATATATAAAATCAAATATGATTCCAAAGGCGCGATTGAATCCTTCCTGGTTGTCGGCCAGGCCGAAATATCAACTGTCCTGGGACCGGTTAAAGCTCAGCTTATGGCCAGAAAAGCGGCGGAACAGTCGGCCAAGGCCGCGCTGGTTCAATTCATGAAAGAAACAGTCACCGTCGTGGAAACCAGCGATAATCAAACCGTGCTGACGACGGAAGGCAATGGCGGCAGCCTGCTTCAAAAGGGTAAATCCGTTGATAAGCAAAGCGCAAAATTTAAATCAGTTTCATCAGAGGTGCTGAGCGGACTGACGCTCATACATTATGATCTGGATGCGGACAAAAAATCCATGTCCGCAATTTATGGCTGGAAGCCCAAATTCAGCGAAATAGGCCGCGAGCTCAGGGAAAAGATGAACAACGACAAGACCGCCGGTTCCGGCGAAGACGGCCTTGCCGCCGCTCCGGTATCGCAGGACCAGGCAGGACTGAAGTCGAAAAAGGTGACTTCAGATATCGCCAATGATTTCCTGTAAGCTCTCTTTACTCTGCTCCAAAGCGCTGGTCTGCATGGCGCTGACAATGCTGTGCCTGCGCGTTTACGCTCTGGAGCAGATCAGTTTTGACAAAGACCCGTACAATGCCAGTGTGCAGTTTGCGGCGGATGCGGAGGCATATTCTTTGACGGTGGCCTTTTCTCCGGTAAAATTGTTTTCCGGAATAAAGAATGAACAGATAAATTTAAGCAAAGCGAAAATATACGCATTGACCGCGCTCAGCCGGAAGCTGAAAGTTGATAAAAATTCCGCCCTGGTGATTTCCGGTATGAAAGCGGAAAATTGTCAGACTGCGGAAAATCGCTACTCGTGTTCATTGGTCATCCCGGTAAAGGATGTGCGGATTGCCGTCCGCGTCAATGTTCCGGACGGGAGTTCCAGCCCTGATGATTTGCTGTTAAACTATAAAGAATCAGTCAGAAAGCTTTTTATAGAAAACTGGAGAGAATGGAAAAATAGGATTGAGCGGGTTGCGCTTGACCGGGAAACTGCGGACAATTTGTCGAAGATTGAGGACGAGATCAATGCCGAGTTAGACCAGGGCCGTTTGCGGCAGAAGCTGGAGTCGGACGTTATGTTATATGCGGAAGACGTCAGGGAACTGCAAAATCTTTCGGGAAAAGTGAAAACCGATCTGCTGACCCGTTGCGAAATAAGATTAATGGAATTTAATTTAAAGAGCAATATGGTGGAAGATAAAGCCAGGTATCAGCAGGATATTAAAGTAAAACAAAGTAAAACTGTTGACGCGGGAACTATATGAAGATCAAAATATTGTGTTTTGCGGCCATGATTGCGTTATTCTCGTCAATGCTTTGTATTGCCGATGATGCCGCAATCGCCAAATGTAAAAATCTTGCCATCAGCGAGGCCGGATTTAAAGCGCCGTTCGCCCGGCTTGAACCTTTTGTCATTGAGAACGGCGGCGTTAGAATAGTCGAGTGCGACGGCGGTAAATATCTCTTCGCGATAGGCATGACTGACCTGCGGGATGATTCCCCCAGGGAAAAATTGCGCCGTTTGACCGTGGCGCGGACCAAAGCGGTCAGGGAATTGATCCGGATGATCGAGAAAACCAGAATTGAAGTCAAGGAGGAATCCAAAGGCGAGGTTAAAATTGTCCAGGACGCCAGTTCCATGCCTAAGGTTCAGCACGAAGAAACAAGCATTGAACAGTACCGCGAGGAAATTGATTCTTTCATAAAAGTCCCCGAAGTGGTCGCCACCTGGCAGTCCGACAACGACCAGTTTTTCTACGTAGCCATCGGCAAAAAACTATCCGCCGCAAAATGATAGGTGAGCTTAGCCCCTAGCTTGGACCACTCCGCTTAAGCCGTTCAAGCTGGAAGTTTACCCGCCGGAGGTGTTATATGGTAATATTATTCCAGTTAATCTGAATAATTTGTTGTAAAGCCGTGATTTTTCTTGGCCCGTTTTAACCCGCCCCGTGACATCCAGCTTTGGCAATGATTCCTTTGGATTTTGTTTTTTCCATCCACTGTTTTACTGAAAGAATAAAACGGTTCAGTCCTGCCTGATTTTTAAATCCCTCGAATTCGGGGGAATTAAAATCCGGATTATCTCTCTCTTCCAAATACCTAAGAATCCGATGGTGTTAAAACTTGAATTGTTCAATGCACTTCGTGCTATAACCGTTTGATGCCTCCGGCATCAGGTTTGCCACCAATTCTACTATTTCACGTTCCATTATTTTCAATTACACGCCTTGCAATCTTCGCCGCATTAAA
>CAIJKT010000777.1 GCA_903821255.1 uncultured Lentisphaeria bacterium
AGCCTGGCGAAAAAGAGTACCGGTTTCCGGTCAACCTGACTACCGGCGGCATACATGAATTTGTCGTCTCCCTGCCCGATGGACAGAGCATCCGCACCGCTACTTTTGTCAACCATCCTTACAGTATTATGCTTCTGAGCAAACATCCGGAAACAGACCGTGAACTGCTCCAGCATATCTTTGGCAATGCGGCTGTTATCAATACCGGTTTTCAAGCCGGTAAATTGAGTGAAACCACGCTGACTGTAATTGGCGAGGGCACGGCGTCAACGCTGCCGGCAGAAGTCCAGACTGAACTGGCTGCCAACCTGGCCGGAGGCATGGGGCTGCTGCTGTTTACCGGTCACGAACAACCAGCCGCCAGTACAGCACAGCCATTTCCGCTGGGAGAAGTTCTGCCGGTATTTTTCGACCGGCGTAATCAGCAGCGCACTCCCACCACTGCACTGGTAGTTATAATCGATACATCAGGCAGCATGATGGGCGCCAGGATCGACATGGCTAAAGCGGTAGCCCGTCTTGCGCTCGAACGTTTACGCGATTGCGACAGCGCCGGGATTGTGGAATTTCACGGGACCAGACGCTGGGCGGCTCCATTGCAGAGCGCATCCAACCGTCTCGATATCAACCGCGCGCTTAACCGGCTGAACGCCGCCGGCGGCACAGTGATTCTGCCTGCGTTTCATGAAGCTTATTATGCTTTGCGCAACTCCGATGCCCGTTTGAAACATGTGCTTATTATTACCGACGGCGGGGTCGAAGAAGGGCCTTTCGAACCGCTGGTCAAAAAAATGGCCGAGCACGGTATCACGCTTTCCACCGTTATGGTCGGACCTGGTCAGGAGAGCCTTTTCCTCAGCCAGCTGGCACAGTGGGGGCATGGGCGTTTTTATCAAGCCGCCAACCGCTTTGTATTGCCTGAACTGATTTTTCGTCAGTCCGGCCGCGATATGCTGCCTGCTGCGATTGAGGGTGAACTCGCATTGCAGGTAAATGACAATCTTACCAGAATTGCTCCAGTCGGAGCATTGCCTCCGGCTGACGGGGTTCTTGCCGGCAAAGCCAAGAATACCGCAGATCAGTTGATCAAAGCCGGCGGCAAATTACCTTTCCTTAGCCGCTGGCAGTACGGGCTCGGGCAATGCGCCGTAGTCAACACTGACCTGAACGGCAAGTGGACTGAAAAACTTCATCGCAACTCTGATTATGTGAAATTCCTAGTCGCACTGAGCCGGACACTCCCCGACTACGGACGCTTCGCGCCGTTGACATGCATTAACCGCAGTGTCAACCGTCAGCTGGAACTGGAATTTGCCGATCTGTCCGCTACACCGTCGGCAGCGCCGCTTGAACTGAAAATATCAAGGAACAGCCAGACTTTGGAAAGTATCAATGTCGCAGCAGTCGCGCCGGGGCGCTGGGTAGTAGTACATGAACCGCTTCAGGAAGGAGTTTATCAAATCGATGCAAAAATAGCAGGAAATTCGCGAGTGTTCAGTGCCGCTGCAACTCTGTACAACTCCCCGGAAATCAATCAACTTGCTCCAGATACCGGCCTGATCTCCGCTATTAACCGGAACAGCGCCGCACTTCCGGTGCCAAAAGGCGCATTCGGAGAATTGTACTTGAGACCGTGGTTCGGCATCGCCGCGCTGATTCTTTTCATTCTCCAGATTTTGCTCCGCCGCCTGCCGGAAATAAACTTTCGTCCCCGCGTCCGTACCGCACTGACACTGGCGCTGGCATTGCTGCCGCTATCCGGATTTGCTCAACCGGAGACCAAAGCTGTGGACTGGGATGCCGCTCTCTCCGGCGATTACACTAAAGTTCTGAAGAAATTCCCGGATAAAACGGACTATCAGACGCAACTTTTCCGCGGGACTTTTGCGGCACAGGCCGGACTTTATAAAGAAGCCGCCGCCGCTTTCAAACATGCGTCCGAACTAGCGGACACCGGCAAAAACCGTCGTTTTGCTCTTATTCTGGAGCTTCAGTCCGCACGGCGTGCAGGAATCGAAAATGAATTACTTGATTCATGGCGGAAAGAACCCGAACTGGACAAGATTCGCTCTGAACTGCTGGCCGATGAACTGGA
>CAIJKT010000778.1 GCA_903821255.1 uncultured Lentisphaeria bacterium
CTCCGAGGTTCTGCACCATGCAGCCCATGACGCCGATAATCAGTTCGGGCTTGAGCTTCTTCAGTTTTTTCATGATGCCGATTTTGCCGATGGCTTTGCGCTCGGCCAGTTCGCGGACGCTGCATGTGTTGAAAATCAGGACGTCGGCTTCTTCTTCGGTATGGACTATGGAATGGCCTTTTTCCGCCAGCATCCCGGCGCAGGCTTCGGAGTCGCGCTCGTTCATCTGGCAGCCGTAGGTCTTGATGTAAATCTTCATTGAAGTTTTCCGGGAGTGATGGGCTCAGGCAACTACTGCCAGATTATTGCGGTGAATGATCTCATCGTCAGCGTCGCGTTTAAGAATATTCTTTATCTCGCTGCTTTGAACGCCCATGAGCAGTGCGCACTCTTCACTGCTGAAATTGGACAGGCCGCGTCCGATAACTTTGCCGTCCGGACCGGATATTTCCAGCGTGTCGCCGCGTTTGAATTTACCAGTGATGCCGGTGATGCCGGATGGCAGCAGGCTGCGGCCTCTGCATTTGACCGCTTCCGCCGCGCCCGCATCCACGGTGATTTTGCCGTGACAGCGCGAAAAATATTTGATCCAGCGTTTTTTTGAATCCATCCGCGCTTTCATGGCAGGCACAAACAGGGTGCCGATATCTTTGGCATTAAGGATATCTTCCAGAGTGGAGTCCTGTCTGCCGTCGGCTATCCACAGATAGTCTCCGGCGGTATTGACCATCTCCGCCGCCCGCAGTTTGGAAATCATGCCGCCGATTGAAAAAGTGCTGTTGTCGGTGCCGGAGGCGGAACTTTTCAGATTATCGTCAATCTTCTCCACCAGCGAAACCCGGCCCGCGAGCTTCCCGTCAACCTTTTCTCTCAAGCCTTCTTCGGTAGTCAGAATGATGGTCAGTCTGGAGCGTGTCATCGTGGCCAGCAATGCTGAAAGAATGTCATTGTCCCCGAATTTCAGTTCGTCCACCGATACCGAGTCGTTTTCGTTGATGACCGGCAGAACGTTATTGTTCCAGAGTGAGTTGATGCAGTTCAATACATTGAGATGGCGTTCACGGTCGCGCAAATCATCCGCCGTCAGCAGCAGTTGAGCAGGCAGAAAGCCGAACTTGCGGCATTCCTGTTCATAAAGTCCCATCAGCTTGCTCTGACCGATTGCCGCCAGCGACTTAACTTCGGAAAGTTCGGTCGGGCGTTTTTTCAAGCCGAGCTGCTGCATGCCCAGGCCGACTGCGCCGGAGGTTACCAGCAGCACTTTTTTGCCTTTTTTGCGCATACTGTTGATGCCGGCTATGAATACCGCGATCCGCTGGGTGTCCGTAAGCAGCCGGGTGCCGACTTTCACAATGATATTTTCGCAGTCCCGGATGATCTCTTCCCGCGCCGTAATTTGTTTATTTTTCATCTTAAGTGTCTTGTCTGTAATATATAAATTGTTTTTCTGATCCGTAAACCCGTATAATATATCCATTTGCCGGCGCTTGGCAACTGTGTTTGCTCATGATTTACTGTTTTTCCAGTGAATGAAGGCATTCAAACTGCTTGCATATCATCTCAATACAATTATATTGAGGCCTGTCAAAAATAAATGATAAATGTGAGGCTGTGGAAATAATTACGAAATGCAATATATCGGAGTTGACACTATGTACAGAAAAGAGATTAAAGTTGTAGATTGTACCATTCGGGACGGCGGACTGATCAATAAATGGCAGTTCTCGCATGAAATGGTCCGCAAAGTGTTTCTGGCGTTGAGCGCCGCCGGAGTGGACTATATGGAAGTCGGCTACCGCGCTTCACAGAAACTGTTCCCGCCCGGAGAATTCGGCCCCTGGCGCTTTTCCACGGATGAAGATGTCAGAAAAATTGTCCAGGATACGCAGACCCAGATGAAACTTGGCGTCATGGTGGATATCGGCCGGGTTGAAGAAGATGACATCAAGCCTTGCGAAGAGAGTCCGCTGGACTTCATCCGGGTGGCGACTTATGTCAAAGATATCGACAAAGCGATCGATCTGGCCAATCACTGCAATCAAAAAGGATATGAAACCTTCATCAATATCATGGCTATTTCCACCGCGACTAATTTC
The DNA here is from genome assembly GCA_903821255.1 of uncultured Lentisphaeria bacterium. The sequence goes on from CAIJKT010000778.1 coordinate 2,097, forward strand.
GAACTGGAAGAAGGCTTGCGGCAGATTCAAGCCGAAGCCCCGGTCACCGCAGTGAACATAGTTGACAGTTTCGGCTCTTTATACTCGGAAGAAGTGCACTACCTGGTAAAGACTTTCAAAGACAATCTGCCCACCCGGGAAGTCGGTATTCATGCCCATAACAATCAGCAACTGGCGTTCGCCAATACGATTGAGGCCATTCGCAAGGGGGCCAATTATCTTGACGCCACCGTATACGGCATCGGCCGCGGCCCCGGCAATTGCCCGATGGAACTGCTGCTCAGTTTCCTGAAGAATCCGAAATTCTCGCTGGAGCCGGTTTTGCAGGTGATCGAAGACGTCTTTCTGCCCCTCCGTGAAAAAATCGAATGGGGATATATCATTCCTTACATGATTACCGGAATTCTGAACGAACATCCGCGCATTGCCATTGCCTTGCGCCAGGACCCGGAAAAACGGGACAAATATGCCGAGTTCTACCGCACCATGACCACTCCGGAATGCTACGAAGCAAAAGTCGAGTAAACGGTAACGTTCAGTATTCTCCCGGGAGCGCCGGTCGTCTGACCGGCATTTCCCATCTATTATCCTGACTCCCCGCACTGCTCATAATTTAATTTAAGCTCATGCGTCCATTGAAATATGCTTGTCCGGAGCATCTTTTTCAATCTTGTCTTGCTCATCACTAATTGAGAATTTCAATACAGCAAGCAGCAGGAATAACTCCATCAGCGGCAAATGAAATTCCATTATCTCTATCTCTACTGAGTTTTTAATTTCGCATTGACTGACAGATGAGGTGCGCTGCACAACAGATTCCATTCTTGCCGGACGCGTGGAAAGAATGGAGGAGATTACATTTATGGCACCTGGCAGGAGTATAAGGAAACAAATAAGTGCGATGTAAATGTAGCCACTGTTGCGCCTGATTTTAAAATACGCCTCATAACAGCAGCAGATTGTAATTATCAAAAGAGCATATCCGATAATCTGTAATATGCCCGGTATGTAATTGAAAATAAAATTGCTTAGTATTAGTATGGCCAAGGCTGACAATAGAAATATAGAGACACGACTTAACTTCGATAAGAGTGGAAATAATCTATTCATTTAATCTCCCGTGTTTGATTACAATATGCCTCTTGTTGAGGTGAAATACAAGCAGGCTTTTTGTTGCCGGTTTTAATGGCATTGACATCGCCGCTGCTTAAAGTCATGTAATATTAACTGCGGTTATAACTTTTCACGGGCAATAATGACGGGGACTTGGTAAGATGACTTTAATCATTTTAACAAAATATAGCCGTATCATAAAATCAGGGGTATGGCGAATCTCTGTTCTTTTATTGGGTCTGAACCAGTACCACCAGTCTTCCGGCGGCATATTTGCCGGCGTTTTGCAGATAGGTCCAGTCCTGCTTGCGGCCGTAAGGCGCGTTGCCGATGCCGAGGTCGGCGGCGCTGCCGGATTTCCAGTTATTGTAGGCAAATAACGTCTGTTTCTCTTTGTAATTGTGTATCTGCATGGAACCATAATCGCCGTTACTGGTCGGAGCGTCTCCATAACCGTAAATGGCATTGGCGGAACCAGGGATATCGGCGGCGCTGTTCTGTCCGTAATTAGTTCCCCAGAACTCAATATTCCCGCCTTCAGGAAAGGTTCCGTTCTTGATGCCTGGAACATTCGATGTGACCACCATATTGGATATTTTCTGTTGAAAATTGGCATTGGAGTCCAGGTCAGGAATGCCGATTTTACTAAGATCCTGAGTGAACGGGTCCATCGCCCCGACGACCTAGTCACTGGCCCCGTCCGGTTTCATCAGTTCCAGAAAATATGCGATCCGGTTAATGCGACCGTTTATTTCATTGCGTCTATCGTTTGTGTAAGCGACTTTGACTCCGCCTGCCATCAGCGGCCTGATCGGATCAAGTTCCAATACTGGTTTGAAGCCTTTGTTCTGGGGAATTTCACTCAATAATTTTTCCTGTTCCTGAAATTTGCCGGCGACAGGTTGTTTGCCGGTACGGAATGGTGAAGCCGGAAGTCCGGCCTCATTGACCAGGTTCGGTTCTGCAAGCTGATGCCAGGCGAAGCGTACTGAACATATTTTTTCGATGCCTTCGGCGGAAAGAATGACTCTGTTTTTCTCAATCAGCGCGTTCGCTTTTCTGTATGCCATATCTTCGCCGCAGATTTCAAACCAGTCTGGAGTTTTACCGTTGCTGGTTTTCAGTTCAATCGCGTTTTCAAATGTAACAACGGCTTTGTTCCCGTCCAGTCTAAGGCTGCCGAAGAGCGGAGAATCGCAAATGATATTTTTCTGTCCGTAAGTTTTATTCAATGCCTGAAGCGCCAGCCTGCGGCCGACTTCCTGCTTGTTCCTGGGATGAATGTCTTTGACGTCGCCGATATCCATAGTCACCGCCATTCCGGTATTGGGAATGGACAGCGCCGCAGTTTGAGCCTCCCATATTTCCGCCAGAGCTTCTGAGTTATTGCCATAATAATTGGGAGCGAGCTGTACAAAATAAAACGGCATTTCGTCATTCTTGAAAACACCCCGCCAGCCATTGATCAGCGCCTGCATTCTGTTGAAATAGAGCATGCCTTCCCCGCGGTTGGCTTCGCCCTGGTACCAGATTGTCCCCCGCAGCGCCAGCGGGACCAATGGATGGATCATGGCATTGTAAAGGACTGTTGGCGATTCGTTATTGTCAAAAGGGAGAATCTCGGAAATATGTTCCGGTTTTGTTGATTTGTCATTAGTGCTGCCGGGTGCGCCGCTGAGTATTTTCTGGTATTTTGCGATTTTATCGTTCACGATTTTCGCTATTTTCCGTAGTGACGGTACTGTCTGGTATCCGGTAGTCGGAGTCCACGGGCAGATTCTGGTGCTGTCCCATGACGCATTTATCAGCCCGACTGGAACATTCAGGTTTTTGCTGATTTCGCGTCCGAAGAAATACGCGGTCGCGGAAAACTCCCCGATGGTTTGCGGTGAACAGACTTGCCATTTGGCATTGACATTGGTCTGCGGAAGATTGCTCATGAGACGCGGAACCGAAAAAAGTCTTATTTCAGGGTGTCTGGCATCGGCCATTTCACGCTCCGGATTCAGCGCCTTTCTTACCGGCCACTGCATATTGGATTGACCTGAACACAGCCAGACTTCACCGACCAGCACATTGTCAAACACCAGCGTATTGCTGTTGCCCCTGACTTCCATTTTGTACGGCCCCCCCGCGGACATCGGGGCGAATTTTGCCTGCCATTTGCCGGACGCGTCGGCAGTTGCCTTCAAGTTCTGTTCCATGAATCTTACGGAAACTTTTTCGCCGGGCGATGCCCAGCCCCAGACCGGAACCTCTTTTTCTCTTTGCAATACCATATTACTGCTGAAAATATTAGGCATTGTTACATCGGCATGCGAGGTTTCCGCAGCAAAAAAGCTAATAAAAACCAGGCATAAGGCAGGCAAGTATTTTACTTTCATTTTTCTCTATTGATGTCCGTATATGTTATTTACTAACGATTTATCAATAAATTGGATTATTGATAACGAGAATAATTATACCACAGCCTGAGGATATTTTCAACGTCGGGATGTGCAAAATTTCTGCGATTCTATAAAAATGGCGCGGTCTCTGTTTGGGCGGCAGTTTTACAGTATTGACATTGCTGACGCTTCAAGTTATATTTTCCATTCCGAATATTAATTAACTGCGTCTATAACTTTTCGGGAGGAGATGTGTGGCGGTTTGATAGAAAATGCTGCACTGGACTGTTGGTCATGGGGCTGCTGCTGATGGCTGCGCTTACCGGGGTGTTCGGCGCTGATGCCGGACAAACGCAAAATAAATCACAAACTAAATTGCGTTCGGATTTTGCGACAGCTCCGGTATCAGTGACGAAAATTGCTGATGGTCTGGCTATGCTAAGCGGTCCCGGCGGGAATATCGGCGTATTCTACGGCCCTGACGGCGTTTTGCTTATTGATACCGGCCTGCCGGGGCGTGATGCCGATATCCGGCGCGCAGTCGCTCAGCTTGCCGGTGAGGCAAACATCAGGTTCGTGTTGAATACCCATTTCCATGCTGATCATTCCGGTAACAATGCGTCATTTGCCGGAACCGGCGCAACCATAATTGCGCACGGGAATGTTCTCCGCAGGCTTTCCACAGAACAATTCAGTGATTTTATGCAGCGCAAATCGCCACCCTGTCCCGCCGCCGCATGGCCAGTTTTAACGCTCGGAGATTCAGGCCAGATCCTGCTGAACGGCAAGCATGCGGTTTTGCAGTACATGCCGCCGCCCGCACATACTGACGGCGATGTTTTTGTGGTATTCCCTGAAATTAACGTAATGCATACCGGTGATTTGTTCTTTAATGGAATTTTCCCATATATCGACTATTCGGCAGGCGGTTCGCTGGAAGGCATGATTGCCGCACAGAAAAAACTGCTGCTGCTGATTGACGACAATACCAAGATCATTCCCGGACACGGCCCCCCGGCGACAAAAAAAGACCTGGAAAAATCCATCAGGATGCTGGAAACCGTGCGCGACCGCATCAGGCCGCTGATAAACGCCGGAAAATCGCTTGAAGAAGTGCGGCAAGCCAGGCCGCTGGCTGACTTGAGCACCTGGGAACACGGCTTCCTGGATGCCGATTCTTTCACGAAACTGGTATATTTCATCTATCAGCCGACACGCAGGTAAAATCAAGCTGATCCGGCATCAAAATCGTGCAGCGTAAGCATTCAGCTTGATTACCGGGAATTTTGCCAGGCTTGTTTCATCGCTCGGGCCAGCGGGGCGGAACCGTCAGGCATAATGTCGTGATGCATTGCCCAGCAGAAGACGCCGGGGTAACCGTTGGCTTGAGCCCAGGCGGTTTTTTCCGAGATGCTTTGCGGATCATCGGACGGAATCATGATTTTACCATCCGGCGAAGTAAACCGGGCGGCGCGCGTGGCGGGATCGTATTCCCGTTTCCAGTCCTTGACCAGCGGAACGATTTCCGCCCAGCCCAGCGCAGTTACTTTTTTGATTTTGTCGCCTTGCGGCACTTTTTCATAACGCCGGCAGTTTTCATAGGCATAAGCATAGAACGGCAGTCCGATGCAGATTTTTTCACGGGGGATTTTCAACTCTTCAGCAAGGTATTTCAACGTTTTGGCAAATCCCACCTGGCGCTGATCATCTGCCGCGGGTTCCAGCGCGGCATGGTAGCCGGCGGTTTGCGAACCCTGATCGTAGGCCATCAGATTAATGAAATCGAGTTGCGTACGCAAAATTTCCGGATCCAGTTTGCCGGTAAACCAACTGCCGCAGGGCAGGGCGGCGAATACATACATTTTCCGTTTTTTTGCTTCTCCGATCTGATCCATTTTGCGGCGGAGTTCACAGATCAGTTTACTCCATAATTTGCCTTGTTCAGTAGTGATGGAGTTTTCCCAGTCCAGGTCTACGCCATCGTAATCGTTCTGTTCGACGAATCCGGCGATGCCGTCGGCGAGGCGCTTGAATGTCTCCGGATTGGCGCAGATCGAAGGAAACAGCTTGTAGCTGCCGCCGCCGAGGCTGATAATCACCTTTACGCCGTTTTGATGGGCGAGCGTAACCAGGCTGGTGCATGGATAACGTCCCGGAACCAGGACCGGGGAACCGTCTTCTTTGGCTTTCAGGAATGCCTGGAAGATGAAATTATAAGTAGTGAAGTCGATTTTTTCCACCGGCAGTTTGTCCATGCCCCATTTTTCGGTGGCATAATATCCTCCCAGTATTTTTTCCGTTCCGGCTGCGGCATTCCAGCCCAGCAGCAATACCCCGGCGGCGATGATGAGTCTTGTCATTTCAGTTCTCTTTTGTATGTGTTAATAAAGTTGCGTTTTGGTCTTGTTGTCAAAATCGACCAGAATATACTGGAAGCGGTTCCATACGTCGGTGATATCGGTTCCGTTCGAGACCCAGTAGAGTATCCGGGATGATTGAAAGTCGCGCAGCGAACTGGCGGCGGCATGACCGTCCAGAAACAGCACATTGGCGCTTTTGTTATGGCTGAGGAACGGATAAGCGTAATTGTCGGTATTGCCCTTGACGGCAAGAACAAAAGGACATTTTTTGTTGACGCTCCAGCCGTCGGAGAGCAGGAACAGACTGGACGGGTAGCGCTGGATTTTGATTGGAAGACAGGGATAGCCCGCCTGCCCGAATGGAATGTAGCGGGCTGCATAAGTCTGTGACAGCCGGGAATAGGCGGTTGAAAGCGCAGTTTGCGGACAGAAGAAAATCTTGTCGCCGGTCACGTACTTTTCGGATGCCAGTTTATCCCCGTAGAATTTCAGATTGGAGGCATCCGGCAGCCAGAGTAAGCTGTTGTAATCATTGGCGTATTGCGCGAACGCCAGACCGGCCTGCTTCTGGTTGTTCAGACAATTTACGGCTTTGGCCCTGTCCCTGGCTTTATTCAATGCCGGAAGCAGCATTGAGGCCAAAATCGCGATGATCGCGATCACGACCAGGAGTTCGATGAGAGTGAAATTTTTCTTGATTGAAACCATGATAATCTTCTTTCTGGATTGAAAGTTTTCCGCATTAATAGAGCTGCACTTTTGTTCTGCTGTCGAAACCGGTCAGAATATATTTGAAGCGGTTGTCGGTACCGTCGAATTTCTCCCAATAGAGGACTTTGGACGATTGGAAGTCATCTGTTTTGCAGGCGGCAACGTGGCCGTCGAGGAACAGTACGTTGGCGCTTTGAGCATGACTGAGAAACGGATATGCATAAATATCGGCAAGGGACTTGGAAGAAAGGGCATAAGGACACTGCTTGGTGACGCTCCAGCCATCGCTGAGCAGATACAGCCTGGAAGGACTGTGCTGTACCTTGATCGAGATGCACGGATAGTTCGGCAGCGAGGGCGTGGCGTAACGGGCGGCATAGGTCAGCCACCACCAACTATAGGCGCCTATCCCGTACTGTGCAGTCTGCGGGCAAACGAACGTTTTCTGGTTGGTTATATACTTTTCGTCGAATAGTTTGCGACTATATATTTTCAGCGCGGAATCGTCTGAAAGCCATAGGAATCCATTGTAATCATTGGCGTATTGTGTAAATCCCAGACCGACTTGTTTCTGATTGCTCATGCAATTGATTGCTTTGGCTTTGTCCCTGGCTTTATTCAATGCCGGAAGCAGCATTGCGGCCAAAATCGCGATGATCGCGATCACGACCAGGAGTTCGATGAGTGTGAAATTTTTCTTGATTGAAACCATGATACCTCTCCTTTTTTTAGGTTGAAAGTCTTTCTACTATAGCTGGTTCAACAATGATGTTGCGCCAGGGTTGTCCGGGATTGATAGTCCGGCTGATCAGGCATTCGGCGGCCTGAATGGCGATTTGCTGTCCATTAACGCATACCGAACTCATCGGGATGCGGTAACTGGTGGCCCACTGGGTATTGTAATAACCCAGAATGGCGATGTCATCCGGGATGCCGATGCCCATCGCGGCGGCAATTCTGTAGAACGGTCTGGCCATGTAATCGCCGAACGCAAAAATGGCGTCCGGGCGGTATTGTCGAAGCCGCTCTTCCAGAAGTTCATAATGTCCGTTTTCGAAAAGTTCCTCCTGGTAATCAATAATCATTTCCGGGGTTAATTCA
>CAIJKT010000779.1 GCA_903821255.1 uncultured Lentisphaeria bacterium
GTCCACCACAACGATTCCATCCCGGCTGCTGGTGAACAATTCGTTTTTTTCCAGTGCCTCCGTCGCGGTCCGGGGTTTAATCAAGCTGAAAAACAACCAGGACAGCAGCAAACTCCCGAGCATCCCGCCAAATAATACGAGCCAGGCCTTGCCGTATTCAATATCCGATTTCAGATAAAGCGCCCCCAGCGCTGTGGCGATCAGCCCTGCCAGCAGGAAGCACCAGGCCAGCCCGATCCGACGGCTGGCGGCCATGGACAAACCCATGGAGTTATTCTTAAGTTGGCTCATGCAAATACCTCGCTGCTCCAAGTCACAGGAGTCCGGAATAATCTTAACGGAAGATTTTTATCCCCACTATTACAAGTGCGATTGCAACAGCGGCAGCCGCGACTGACAGAAACGCTATTTTGATAATTTTCCTGCGGCGTTTCTCCTGCCGCAGTTTATCCATATTGCCCTGCTTCAGCTGACCAAGTATGCTTTTCATGGAAGACAGCGTTGATCTGACCGTATTGCGTATCTTTCCACCCCGATTAGCCGTAATGCTTTTCGGCATTTGCTTCATAACATTTCTCACTCTTGTCTCTGTTAGGTCTTTGTTCGCCATTTTTTATCCCCCTCTAAATCTCTTAATGCATTTTTATCAATATGGTCTCTTTATCTCCTGCTTGCCGGCCCTGATTAAAACCGGCAGGCAGTAAAAACTCCTGGATCACTGCCATTGAGCCTCTTCCCCGTGTTTGGCGGTGAATCTGTTCAGCAGGGATTTCAGTACCTTCAGAATGCTGGAGTCATTGGCTGACTTAGCGATAATGAATTCACATAAGTTCTTGTCCACGGTCTGAATATGCTGCACCAGCCAGTCAATCAGGAGGCAACTTATTTTCATTTTTGCATTCACATCAAAATCGCTGGTTTTAGAATATATTCTGGTCAATTCTTTGATTTTATCTCTGAAGTAATCATGCTGCCGCACATGTAGCGCCGTCTTGTCATAATTATATTTGTTCATGAAGTCTTCTTCAGTTTTGAAATGATAAGTCACATAATTATTCAATTCTTTGAATAACGTTTTATACTGCTCTTTATCGCCGAGTTTTTCCATCATGTTGTTAACGATGCTGAAATACTTAAAATGCTGTTTGTCTATTAAGTCAACCCCGGTCCGGACGCTTGCCTTATTCAGTTTTGTATTCATATTCATTTCCTGATTTTAATCAATACCTTTATTCTTCAATACTTCAGGAGCATTTCGGATTGATGAGTGTTCCGAGCCGCGCCTTGACAGTACACGCAAATTCAGTGTTTTTAAGCATATTCATAAAACTCTCCGCCGCGATTGCCGCCCGAGTTTTATCATAAACAGCGAGGACCAGAATGGATTCCACCTGGCTGTCAATCACCGCCTGGCATAACTCTTTGAGGCATGGCCTGCCTTGCATTGCTTCCGGACTGAAGATATTGCCTTTAAGACAGGCGATATCGGCGTCAAACACTTTGCGTTTACCGGCCAGTTCCGGTTTGGCTTTTTGCAGCAGTTCATAAATCCCCTGTGCCGGAAATTCATACCATTTGCAGGATTTGACCGTCCCGCCGTTTTCCTCAA
>CAIJKT010000780.1 GCA_903821255.1 uncultured Lentisphaeria bacterium
ATTCAATAGACGGAAATCAACATCCAGAGGAAAGTTGTTTTATCGATTATCGCAGTACGCCGTGGTTACGGAAGCGGTACCCTATTCGAAAATAGTCAAACACAACAGGCAGGGGGTGCTTCAGTGAAGTGCATACCCCATTAATATTTTTAATCAAGTCGCGCAACGCGGCGGCAACGCTGGTCCTGAAATCCTCTGCGCTGTAGCTGCACGCCCATTTGTCGTCAGGACCGTTGCCGAGCTTATCCGGCTTGGTCACGGAGTGTTTGTGTCCGGCAACTTTCCGCCCGTCGTGGTCGCGCCATACCGCATCCGGGTTTTCTTCGCCCCACTCGCGATAATTCGGAGTGATTTTCACTTCCAGCATAATTGCCGCGTCGGGATCGTACGAGAGAGCCTGTTCAATACTTTTCCTGACTTCGGAGAAGTCGTACTTGCCCTTGCCCATCCACCAGTCTTTGCCGTGACTCGGGGTGATCCAGAGGTAATACCATTTTATTCCGGCGCCGAGCATGCGCTTCATTTCGCCTTCTTCGGTCTTGACCACATAATGATTATAAGCCAGCGACGGAACCGGTTTATTGTTGACATAAAGTACCGGAAAACTGCCGGAAGTTTTCACTTCGACTTTAACCGGCTCGCGGTCTTTCCACAACTGGCGGACCTGCTCGACCGGAATCGTCGATTTTGCTTCGGCGGCGGTAAATTCTTTCGGCGGCAGGCTGTTCGGCGCCGGCGCCGGCTGCAAGTTCACGTCATCCCACCAGATGGTCTGGGGAGCTCCGCGCAGGCTGAGCGAAGCATAAAGTTGATTATAGCCTTCCGGCGCTTTGAAACAAGTCTGAACATATCGCCATTGCGTACCGTAGAGCGGAGCCACCAGCGGATTGATGAAGACCTGCTGAAACATTTTTTCAGCCTTGCCGCCGGACGCCGGCAAAAACACCTGGAACATCGCGGTCGCGCCAAAATTGGGCTCAGTCAGATGATACCATCCGGAAAACAGGTATTCCTGTCCGGATTTGATTTGCACTGCGCTGGATTTCCAGAAAACTTCGCCGGACTGAGCAGTTTTTTCTATCTTGAAGCTTGGGCTGCCGCTGCGGGATACTGCCGGATCGCGGCTGAAAGTTCCGACATTGCCGCCAGCCTGCATCCCGGCGGCGGTTTTGCCGCCTTCATGGCCCCAGTCCAGCGTGAACTTCGCCGCGGTATCGGACCGGCCATACCATTCAACTCCGGACAGCAGATTCTTTGTCTCGCAGGGGATTATCGTAAAGGAACAGTAATTGCGCTCTTTTTCCAGTTCGATATTCAAAACTCCCTGCTTGTCCGCCGTCAGGTAGCGCACCGGACGGTCGGAGAAGTTCACCGCATAACCCCGGACGGGAGCGACTTTAAACACGGCGGAAGCAATGCGCACAATTGCCGGGGCATCGGTTTCAATCTTCGCGGCAAAAAGGTTTTCCCTGATCGGAATCGCGGGGTTCCTCACCAGTCCAGCTTTGCCTTTGCGGGCGGAAAAATCAAAAGTCACGTTGTCCAGTTCGCCGGCAAATACGGCTTTATTATAAATTTTAAAGTCTGTAATCAAACCGTACGCTTTGGCGGCAGCGCCGTAACCGCCGACAGTGACAACCTTGTCGCCGAAGAGTTGAGGCATCCGCTCCATGGACCCAATCTGTTTGTCATCGTAATACAGCGATACGGTGCGGGCGCTCCAGCAGACAGTAATTTTCTGCCATTCGCCGTCTTTCACCGCATATTCCCGGTATATCTGCTGATTCTGGCTTTCCGGAGAAATCGTAATCACCCAGACATAAAATCTGGTTCCGCCGTCTCCGATGTTTATACCGATGCTCATTCCCGGATATTCCGGACGGGCGGACTTGATTGAAACCAGCGTCGCGGCAAGATACTTCCCGCCAATTGCGGCGACAGCCTCTTTCAATTTCGGAAAATATTTAAACTCGATAGTTCCTTCCGCTTCGGAAACAATATTGGCGATTGGATAGCGCAGCGGAATAAACTCCGCAGCGGCTGCGTCAAGCCCGGTCACACCTTTGGCGGAACCCAGGACACCCTTCTTTCCACTTGGCGCTGCTGTTCCCGCGCCGGTTTGCGCATTTAAATCTTGAGTAAACGGCGCGACAAAAACTTCATTTTTTTCCAGCGCGGACGCAATCAGTGCCACGGCAAGCAGTCCGGCAATCAGCAACCCTTTTTTCAACATCTGAAACCTCCAAAAATAAGCACAATCACCATATTATTTAAGATAAGCATTTAAAAGGCAGGCGTCAATTAATGAAAGATAATTATCCGCCTGTCTGAATTTTGATATTTAGTTGCTGCGATAATCCGCATTGCGATATTGCGGCTTCCAAAATTGGTAACGCGCCTTGGTGAGGTCGCCGCCGTTAAGCCGGCCGGTGAAATTCCACGAAGCGCGGGGTTCAGAAGAGACATGGCCGTCCGCCCAGACAACATTTGCATTGTTATCGTGACGGTCATTAATTTGCGCCATGGTCGGTGAGGATATCGGAGTCTCTGCGTTCAGGGCAGCCCAGGTTATGCCGTTTTGAGGATCAGAAGGGACCCAATTATCAGCCAGCATAATTTTACTGCTGGGGCTGCGGATCATTGAATTTTTGACATAAACCGGAATCGCTTTCGTCTGGTCCGCGCCAAAATAAGCGTTATAGCCGTAAGCGAGATAATAGTATCTGTACCAGTTTTTAGGATTCAACTCAACTCGCCCGGAACCAATAATAAAATCACTGGAGAAAACCCTTTGTGCTGACGGACACAGAAACGGTTTTGCATCGGGCAAATATTTAAACATTACCAGGCCCGCCGCCCAGGGAAAATCACCGGTGTAGGTGGCCGAGTTCTTGATTTTCAAAGGAATATAAAAACCATTGTAGTCATCCTGATAGGTCCAGTTCCCTAGACTGATCTGCTTCAGATTGTTCAAACATGTTGTCTGCCTGGCCTTTTCCCGCGCCTTGTTCAGCGCTGGCAGCAGCATGCTTGCAAGGATGGCGATGATAGCAATGACCACGAGGAGTTCGATGAGTGTAAAATTCTTTACTTTTACGGCGGAACTGTTGTTTCTTCTTTTCATTTTCAGGTCTCCTTTATTTCAAGTTGATTTTTGTATGATTAATTTAGAGGGAATGCTTTCGTGCCGCGGCGACCGGTTGCCGGCGCGGACTGCATCGATCACCAGCCGGCAGGCGGTCCGGCCGATATTGAAGTGGTCGATTTTACAGTAGGTGAATTCCGGCAGCAGATTGCTGAATGTCGCACCGGAGGAATAACCGAATGCGCCGACGTTTCTGCCCGGAACAATATTATTTTCCATGCAGTATTTGTACAGCAGAGACACCCCTTCGGTGTAAACGCAGAAGATCGCGTCCGTCCGGCTGGTCATATCCCAGCCGGAGCCGGCGATGAATCTGCTCAGGTCATTGATATCCAGCCCGTCGGCGCTGTAAATCCATGCAGGGTCCGCCTCAAGGCCGTGCCTGGCGGCGGCGGCGCGCATGGTTTGAAGCTTGATTGCTTCCTGTTCATTTTCAAACGGGTTGCGTCTTGCAGCAAATACGTCCAGGACGCGGAGGCGACGATAGCCTCGTTCCGCCAGATGCGCGGCCATCGCGTCAAACACGGTTGCATATTCTCTGGCGACTGTTGCTGAAATGTTGTCGGGATCGTCTCCGGCGGGAGCAATGGCTACGCAATATTTGTCTTTCCTGACAGTTGCGCTGCGCAGTCCGGTCAACTGATGGCCGATGAAAATCGCTCCGTCAAACTCTTCCATGTGGCGGAGCTGACGGCGGAGCTGAATTACATTGTCGGTATCTTCAAAATGTTGAAACGCGATTTCCGCCTGCTGTTCTTTCGCCTCTGTTACCATACCGCGGTACACTTCCGAAACTGCGCCCCAGTTTTCCATGGAGCCTATCGCGTCCGGCGAAAGCGACGCTTCCGGGAACGGGAAAATAATCCGGACGGTGCTCAGTTCGTGATTCACATCTTCGGCGATAAAGGTGCCTTTGGCGGGAACGCGTTCAATGTAATTCTGTTTCTCCAGCAGATCCAGCGCCTCGATGATTGTACCCCGGCTGGCTCCGAACTGCTCGGCCAGCATTCTCTCGCCGGGCATTCTCTTGCCGGGCCTGAAAACTCCGCGCCTGATTTCTTTAATCAGTTTTTCGCTGACCTGCACAGACAGCGCAGTCTTGCTTTCTTTGTCAATTACTTCCTGCATCAATTATTCCCTTTTTTTGCAACTGGATCAAACTGGACTAGTCCAGTGATTAATAGTATAACTGATGTTTCGAAATTTGTCAATAGTTTTTGGTGTTTTTATTTTAAAATTCAGACTTCCTGATCCGTGGAAAAAGGTGTTGTTGGGTTTTCAGCCGCTGGGTGACATTGGCATTAGCATTTCGTAGACCATCTACAACTCTGTTCCCGGATATGTGAACTTCGCTTTATTTAAATGAACGAGCATTGCCTCTGCCATTTTGTTCAATCGCGTTTCCGCCAGCGGATGCAGCACGACCCGCAGTTTCTTGCGCGCCGTATCGGGATGCAGGTTGACGGTCGTATTGAACATGGCCTTGACCATTGAACGAGCCTCTTCCGGGCTCGACAGCTCAGGCGCCGCCATGGCGGCTATAGCTGTTTCCGCGCGGTATGCGATCATACG
>CAIJKT010000781.1 GCA_903821255.1 uncultured Lentisphaeria bacterium
AAAACCCCAGGATACTTCTGTTTGATGCAATCTATAATCCCGTACCATTCCTCTGTATAATCTGCAAGTTCTCTACCAGTATCGTCATACCCGAGTTCCAAATTCATATCCGTTTTTATATAGGAAAGTCCATATGTTTCAATAAGCCGTGATATCTCATTTATCTGATATTCCTTTGCATCTTTCCTCCTGAGATCCATCCTCATCATGCTGCCGCCATTGACTTTTATAAACCATTCAGGGTGCTCTTTTACTACTGGAACATTTTCATAGAAGCGTTCCGGCTCTATCCAGAGTCCGAAGCCAAGACCGGCAGATCTAACTTCATCTGCAAATTTACTCATTTTCCCGAAAAATGCTGATCCCTGTTTTTCCATCCAGTTGCCGACCTCTATTGACCACGGCCTGTCTTCTCCGCCATACCATCCAGCATCAACCACAAATATCTCGCAACCCAGTTCCGCCGCAACTTTGAGTTGTTTTCTCAGCCTCACGACTTCAAGTTTTCCGAAACAGTCAAACCATGTGTTATAAATAACCGGCATGCTGTCATTCAATCTGCCGTTAATCCTTGAAAGAATATATCTGTGAAAATAAGGAGCCCCGAGACGGGGTTCACCGTCAGGCAGTCCCTGGATAATGATTTCAGGCATCCTGAATTCTTCTCCGGGAGCAAGTTCATAATTCAGATCTTCATCGGAAATGCCGAGTTCTATTACTGTGAAAGGCTGGGATTGGCCGTTGATGATACTTGAAACTCTTATCCGCCAGTTACCCTTCGGGATTATCTGGAACGCCAGCGCTTTTCTATTGCCGACTTCACGTATTGCGAGATAGGGTGTGCCGCCTTCGCTTGTCCTGCCCCATCTTGTCCCGAAAACCATGCTGCCGGTATGCATTGGAATCCACACTCCCTGATTCTCATTGCACCAGCGGCTGTCCTGCGCATACATTTCATATTTAGCCGGCGATAGTACCACCCTGCTGAAGCAGCGACTTAGCTTAATACTTCCTTCGCTTGTATTCTTAAATATGTCTTTACGACTGATTATACCACTGTCGATGGAAAAATTCCATGAACTTTTCACTGCGAAATTACCTTCAGAACTAGCATAGACTATATCCAGCTTACTGGTAGTAAATTTGTGTCTTTTAAGTTTCAGTTCTGTTCCTTCGTAGCGCTTATTATTGCAGTTGAATAAAAATAATCCACTTGCTTGGGCTAAAGGACATTCGCCGCCGTTATTGCCGCATAGCATGCCCAAAATACTTTCTGGATATATTTTCCCATCGTCATAAACAAAAAAACTTGACGGGTGATTCTTCGATTTATATTCGACTTTCTTCATAATATTTTTTACTCGACTTATAGCAAAATTGAATTAATTGAATTATATTTAAATAAAGTATAACATGCAGAATAACTAAATTTGTGCAAAAGGAATATATTTTTATGCAAACTTTCCCTGACATTAAACAGTTGTTAATATATTCCAGTCCGGAGTCAGTTCCGGGAATTGATGAAAATAACTGGTCTCATTGGGCTGTTTTTCCCAATAACTGGGTCTTGGAGTGGGATTTTGATGAAGGGATAAGTTTTCAAATTGAAAACGAACAAAACGAGCCATGTGAATGGCGTCCACGAACGTGGAATCTTTACGCTCCCAATGTAAAGTATCGTGTTAATTACAAGTACAGAACTAGAAGACATGAAAATATTTATATCCTTTGGGGGATGAATAAACCGCAGATTCCTGGTATTGACCGTAATCTAACGATAATTGGCGATTACGAAAGCAGAATTGCTGATACTATTCGTCAAATGTACTTAATACAACAGTCAGGTTTTCCCGGATATAAGGAACTGTTAAATTTTCAAATGCTTACTCTCCTGGCCGAAATCAGGTGTTCCACTTTTTCTGAAGGCAAAGGCACTCTCGACTCTCCTTTTCTATTTAAATCTATTCAACAGGAAAATACTACAATACACAATCCAAGTTTGCTGGAGAGAGTTGATGATGCCATAATAAGAAACATTTACCGAACTCCGACGATTGAATAATTAGCGAGATTCTTAAATATGTCGTGTTCGTCCCTTAGTCACCATTTTAAGCAAGAGACGAATTGGACAATTATTGAGAGAGTGCGTTGGCAAAGAATTCAGCAGTCCAAAAAGATGCTGTTGCAAAGTAATCGGCATTCAGCAATTAAAGATACTGCTAAAAAGTTAAGATTTAGCAGTCAATTCTATTTTTCCAAAGTCTTTAAAGAGGTCACAGGAATTTCGCCGAATGAATTTCTGAGGATCAAATGATTTTACTCTCCCTTGTCTATTGTGGTCAAAAAAACGATTAAGGAAGAATTATAAAAAGTATTTTCTTTGTGCTCAAATACAGATTATCCCAATGCCAAGAAGTAAAACTGATTCGCATATTGACTCTCTCTATAAAAGATTACATTTAAAAGAAACAATCAATGAAATAAACCCATACCAACACCAAATGGAAGTATTAGATAAGGTAAGCGACAAGTATTTGAC
>CAIJKT010000782.1 GCA_903821255.1 uncultured Lentisphaeria bacterium
CCAGGCCGCCGATAATGCTTAACAGACGCAGCGGGAAGGTGGTCATGCAGGTCAGCAGATTGAATTGCAGGTTAATCAGTTTCCACAGAGAATATTTGGATTCTCCGACCGCGCGCTCGTCATGGCCGACTTCCAGTTCGCAGGTCTCGCGGGCGAAACTGTTGCCCAGCACCGGAATGAACGTGCTGCGTTCATTGCATGCCAGCATGGCGTCCACCACCGGGCGGCGGTAAGCTCGCAGCATGCAGCCGTAATCTTTCATCTTGACGCCGGTCGCCTTCTGCGCGACTTTGTTGACCACGAATGACGCGGTTTTGCGGAACATGCTGTCCTTGCGGTTGGCGCGAATAGTGCCGATGACGTCATAGCCGCCCTTGTCGGCATGTTCGACCAGGCGCGGAATTTCTTCCGGCGGATTCTGCAGATCGGCGTCGATGGTGATTGCCAGATCGGTGATCACCAGCGAAAAGCCGGCCATAATGGCGGCATGCTGACCGTAATTGCGGTTGAGAATGCAGCCTACAATCTTGCCCGGGTTCTTGTCTGCCGCCGCGGAAATCATTTCCGCGGAACGGTCTTTGCTGCCGTCGTCAATCAGAATGATTTCGAATTTCTTGCCGGTTTTTTCACAGGCCGCGAGGCAGCGTGAAATCAATTCATCGAGGCACGCCTCTTCATTATATACCGGAATTACCACGGAAAAAGAATTTATCGGTTTTTTTGTTGACATATTTTTACCTCTATATATTAACGATTAATTATCCATGCACACAATTTTTTTGAGTTCTTATTTTCACGGGGCGCATATTTTTCTTTCAGCACCGGATTGTCAATGATTGCCGCAGGCAGACATTCCCGCAACGGCTCCAGATCCTTGTCCCGGCTGTAGCCGACCAGCAGTTTCGGGCCTTTGCCTGCCGCCAGAAACTGCTTCAGTTCTTCCGCGCCGGCAATCATTCTGCCCGGACGTTTCAATTCCGTATAATATACAACTTTCGGCGGAACTTTCTGGAAAAATCCGATATTTTCCGGAGAAATTCCCGACATTTTAGTTTTCAGTTCCAGCGCGAACGGCTTTTCCGTCCGGTACTGGTCCAGCGACGGCAACTGGAAAGCGAAGAATCCGCCGACAATAATCGCGCCGGCAATCAGCATCCCGGCAGCCTGCGCCGGAACCCCGGTCAGCCTGGAAATGCTTTCAGGACAACGCTTCTCCCCCCAAAACACCGCCAGCGCTGCAATACCGAGCAGCGGCGCCGCAATCAAAAATCCGGCAGGCGGAGTAAAACCGGAAACTTTCTCCCAGAACGGCAGCGCCGCGATGCACAGAATATCAAGCACGGCGGCAACCATAATAATCCATTTCATCAGCAGAATCACCCGTTTACGCCATTGCACCTGCCAGTCGGAACAGAGAAACAGCGCGGTGAGGATGGCGCAAAACGGCATCAGCGGCAGAATGTAATACCAGCGGCGTGAGCCGGAGACCGAAAAGCAGCAGAAAATCAGCGCGATTGCCTGCAGCAGCCATTTCGTTTCAGGCTTCAGTTTTTTCCAGCAGGACAACGCCGCCGCCAGCGCGGCAGCAAACACCAGCGACCAGGGCAGCAGCACCCGCGGCAGTTGATAGACATAGCAGAAGAACGGTTCGTCGTCGTGGTCAAACGGCTTGAAGAACCGGATGATGTTTTCGCGCCAGACCAGTTCCAGCCCGGTCAGTTTTTCCGCCGGCAGCGAATAATATTCCGGCATCGGCAGATATTTAGCCAGTTGCAAAGGAATCAGGAAAATCAGCAGGCCGGCTGCCAGCGCCGCGAAATTGGAAAAACGGAAATGATTTTTCCAGCGTTTATCCGTAAGCAGATACGGCAGAATCGCGATCAGCGGGATGCCCAGGGCGGGCAGCCCCTTCGTCATCGCGCCGAGAAAACAGATCAGATAAAAGATCAGATAGGAAAAAAAACCGGGCTTTTCCACCCGCGCGAAAAACCAGGCCACGGCCAGAATCACCGCCGTCAGGTTTTCCATGTCAGCGGCGGCCGTGCGGCCCCAGAACAGGAATCCGTAACAGGAGAGCAGTATCCACCCTGCGGCCATGCCGGCTTCCTTCGACCATAGTTTCCGCCCCAGATAGATCGTTCCGTAAAGTCCGAACAGCGCCGAAATCGCGCCGGGCAGCCGGATCGCGAACTCGTCCAGATGCCGCAGCAGTGCGGCAGCCAGGGCGATCAGCCAGTATGACAGCAGCGGTTTGTCAAAATATACTTCGCCGTTGATCGCGGGATGGAGAAAATCTTTCGACAGCAGCATTTCGCGGGTGATTTCCGCCCAGCGGTCTTCGGATGCCCACAGCCCGGCGGTGCCGAGCCCGGCCAGCAGCATCACCGCGGCAAAAGCCCAGAACACGATTTCCGCTTTTTTCTCTCTGATAAAATCAGACAGGGCGCGTTTTTCAGCCATTAGCCAGAACCTTTTTTATGGCGGCGGCGACATCATCGACGTCTTCAAGCCGCATGCCCGGAAACAACGGCAGTGAGCAGATATGATCGGAGTTGAATTCAGTATCCGGCAGCATGCCGCGCTTGAAACCCATTACCTCGCGATAATATTTCTGGAGATGGGCTGCCAGGAAATGCAGTCCGGAGCCGATATTTTCGGCTTTCAGTTTTTCCATAAATTCAATGCGGCTCATTTTCGGTGTGACCACCCGGACAATGAACAGATGCCAGGAATGTTTAAAATCATACGCCGGGTCCTTTAGCGGAATCAGTTCATCAATTCCGGACAGCAGTTCGCGGTAGCGCATTGCCAGCGCGGTGCGTTTGGCGTTGATTTCGTCAATCCTGGCCAGTTGCCGGGTGCCGAGGACGGCGCAAATATCCGTCAGGTTGTATTTGAAGCCCGGCTCCACCACTTCCGCCTGCGGCGCCCGCCCGCGGTTATTGCGGTCAAACGCGTCAACACCCAGTCCGTGGAATTTGAGCCGGCGGATCTGTTTCGCCAGTTCTTCGTCATCGGAGACAAACATGCCGCCTTCGCCGGTGGTGATATTTTTGATGGCATGGAACGAATAAAGCGCACTGCCGGTGGCGGCAACGTGTTTGCCTTTATAGAATGTCCCGAGCGCGTGAGCGGTATCCTGAACTACCGGAATGCCGTGTTTCGCGGCCACCGCGTAAATGCCGTCAAGATCGGCGGCGGCACCGGCGTAATGCACCGGAATAATCAGTTTGGTGCGGGGGGTGATGCAGGCGGCCACCGATTCTGGCGTAACCATCAGCGTATCCCTGTCCACTTCGGCGAAAACCGGCGTTCCGCCGGCCAGCACGATCATATTCACCGTCGAAACCCAGGTCAGCGACGGGGTGATGACTTCATCGCCCGGCCCGATATGCAGGGCCTTCATCAGCAAATGCATGCCGCCTGTGGCCGACGCCAGCGCGACCCCGTGCTTATTGCCGGTGTATTCACATATTTTCTGCTCGAATTCGATATTTTTAGGACCGTTGGTGATCCAGCCGGAACGCAGCACGTCCCCGACTGCGGCAATATCTTCTTCAGTTATGCAGGGTTTAGTAAAAGGCAGAAATTCAGCTCTCATTATGGCATGCTCCTCAGTTTATTGCGAAAAGCCGTTAAAACATCATTAAGTATATCAATTAAAAAGCTCTAATATACAGCATTTTCCAGAGATTTCAATGCTCAGGAACCGGCATCTCAGCATTGAAGAATCATATTTTAGCACTGATGGCAGATTGTCGAGTTGCTTCCGTCATTGCGCGAGGGAACCTTGTGTATGCGTAGAACATCTCCGGTTTTATCATGGAATAGAAAACTGAATGTGGTATCGGCG
>CAIJKT010000783.1 GCA_903821255.1 uncultured Lentisphaeria bacterium
CCACGGCGCGGGCGGATGGAAATGCCTATCCCCGCCCAGCCGGTGCCATATAATGTAGGTATAAATGGTAATTACTACGGAAATGGCATAGAAAAAAGTTGTCCAGATAAAATTGAACCGGTAGGCAAAGTCCGTGCCGTTACAGAAATATCTCACCATATCTATAAACAGTCCGCCGGCCACGCCGGCGCCAATATTGCACAGCGATTGGATCATTGCATTCGCGGAGCAGAATTGTCCGAACCTGGACGGCGGAAACAGCCGCATCTGCCGCGGAAATGCCGCCATGCCGGCCAGGGTGCTTTGAAACACTCCAATCAAAGATCCTCCGAGGCAAAGCCAGAAAAAATAGTTTCCGGGAAGAGTGACGAAAACCCATACTCCGTTCATGCAATAAGCAATCAGAGAGAAAACTGTCAAATAGGTGACAATCCGCACCGGATGCCAGCGGTCAACGAAAATTGCGCAGAAATAAGTTGCCGCCACTGCCGCTACTCCGCCGATCGCCGCCAGCTTGCCGATATGGTCCAGCGACAACCCCATCTCCCGGTTAAAAAACACGCCGAAAGCATTGACCCCGTTGCATAAACTCTGAAATCCGGCGGTCGCGAATATCGTCCAGTAGAGTTTATGGGAAAAAGCTTCCCTGAAATAAGTCCTGATTCCGCCAATGCCCTTGTTGTCTTTGTCCTGTTCGCCTTCCAGCGGCGGGTATTCGCCTTCCTTGACCATGAAACAGAGCAGGCCGAATCCGACAAAGTAAAGCACCGCCGAGCCGATAAAAATTTCCCGCATATACGATTCAGCGTATTTGAAGATAAAATAATTATACAGCGTTACCGCCATCGTGCTGACAATCCGCAATAAACCGACGAAGCGCCCGATGAACTGCGCCGGCACCACGTCATTGAACAGATACCAGAACACAGAGTTCACAAACATATTGAAAAACTGGAACATCGCCATGAAAAACGCGATCAGCCCGATTGTCACGGTAGCCGGCGCGTATTCTCTCAGCGCCGGAGAATGATGCTGTAAAAACACGCTGATTTCATCGCTCCAGCCAAGCATGAACAGGCTGATGCAGAGAAAAGGCAGCGTGGAAATAATGAAAGGAATGCGCCGCCCCCAGCGGCTGCGGTAGCGGTCACTCTTGAAACTGACGTATGGACAGATCGTCATGTTAAGCACACCGGGAATTGAGGACAAGATCAGCCCCATCATCCAGTTTGAGCATCCCAGTGACTTCAGCTTCAGCGGCAGCACGCTAGGTACCACCGCCTCCATCAGTGTAAGACAGAAATCTCCCCACAACAGCCAGGCGAAAATCACCACCAGACCGATTTTGGTGTAGGTTAAAGTGCCGCAGTGATAAGTCTTTTTGCCGCCTGATTCAAACGCTTCGTCTTCAATGGGTGAAGTCTGTGTCATAAGTCGATCCCTGAAATTACCAAAATACCCTCCTTTACCAAGTCGATGTTTTTAACTTGCTTATTATTATTTAATGTTGAATCAGCATTTCCTGTTATTAATAACTGCGGCTTGTCTTGAACATCAAGACAAGCCGCAGTTTCAGCTAAAATTTCACCTATTTATTGGTTAATGTGTATGGCAAAGTGCTTGATGACCAATTGGCAATCGGCACCGTGGTTCCGGTGTTGAAATCCGGATTCAGCAACAGATTCGGCTCTTTGTTGCTTTCGGTTATACGCACATCCTCAAACCATACAGTTCCGGTTTTATTACGAAACATGCAATAGACCATGATTTGAGTTACCTGCCTGGTTTGAGCGGGGATTGTTACCGAGGCAATTTGCCAGTCATGGATACCGGTGTTAAATGGAACAGTAAAACTGGCCAGGGCCGGCGTCCCGGATGCATAGCTTACGTCACAATAAATAGAATAATTGCCGCCATCCGGATTGCCGCTGACACTCAACGCCTTACTCTTGCCGGAAACAGTGATTGGTCCGGTGGCGCGATTAAAGGAAACATATTGGCGGGCGTAACGCGCCTCGGACGCCACACTGGAACTCATCTTTATTACCTGGCTGGTCTGGTCCAATCCGTATTGCAATGTGGAGCTTGTCCAGTAGGTCAGAGGTACGGAAGTTCCAGTTGTAAAATTAGGATTCTGCACCAGATTGGTAGTTGACGCGGTGGATTTCGTAAGGCTGATGTCATCAAACCACGCGGTTCCTGACTTATTTCTGAACATGCAATAGAGATTGATGCTAGACACAATTTTATTTACGTCTGGCGTGATGGTGTAAGAAGCTGTTTCCCAATCATGTGTGCCGGTGTTGAACTGAGCGCATTGTCCATAGAGATAAGTACCGTCCTTATATATTACATCACAATATAACGAGTAATCATTATGATTGCTGCCGCTTACATTTTCGGCCTTGCTTTTACCGGAAACAGTAAAGGTTCTGCTGCTTTGGGAATCCCCGGTAATCGTTATGCTTTGCCGGGCGTAACGCTGTTCATTGGTCACACTGGAACACATCCTGAGAGTTTGATTGCTTCCTTTTTTCTCCGCGACATAAGCATATATCGGCGAATTTGCGTCTCCATCCCAGGCATTGCCGAACATCACTTTGGAACCATCCTGATTGGGCACTCCCATCGGACTGCCCATATATCCGGTGGCATCATAACCGGGAGAATGGGTATGGACGAATCGCTCTAAAGTTGGGTTGGTGTAATTGCCGTCCATTTTCAGTGCGAAAACTTCATTATGTTCGAACGGATATTGTCCATAGGTACCATAAGTGATGTAATCGCTGACATAGCACCAGCCGGGCCGAAGCGTATTCCGGCAGGAAACATGTACCGCACCTTGAATTCCACACAGGGGCGAAGACAAATAGGTAGTTTGACCGCCGCCGTCAAGCCGGCAACCTACAATACTCCACTGCGTGAACACAAAGACTTCATTGCCGTCAGTATCATAACCAAGGTCTCCATGTCCGTATGAGGTTGATATCTGCCTGCGGCTTGCAGGATCGAGATCAGGGTCATATACCTGAATCCCGTCATTCCAGTCAGTGCCTTCATTGCCGGACCAGCAGATTACAACATAATTCCCGGATTGAGACATGGCAATCCAGTCCGGCCATTCCCCCTGTAAATCCAAGGTTGAAATAATAGTATCGTTTGGCAAATCGTAAACATGGGCATAAGTATTAGCGCCGATTCCGCACTGCAGCGCAACATATCTGCCGTCATTGGTAAGATTGCCTTCGCA
>CAIJKT010000784.1 GCA_903821255.1 uncultured Lentisphaeria bacterium
CATTATAATATTGATAACGTGAGTTATTAAACCAAATAGATCAGGGTTTTGTTATGATTTCAATGGCCGACATCGGAAAAGCAGCAAAAGTGAGCCGGACTACGGTTTCGCTGGTTCTCAATGACCGTCAGGTCAAAGGGGTCAATATCAGCGAAGAGACCCAGAACCGGGTCAAGGAAATTGCGCGCCGGCTCGGCTATCACAATAATAAGCTCGCCATCTCGGTGGCAACGGGAAAAAGTCACATCATCGGCTGTATCGGCATGGATATGAATGAGGAATGCTCGTTAAGTGTGGGGCAGTTGATTTCCGCCGCAGTCAGTTATGCGACGATGCGTGAATACTCCATCAAAATGCTCTCATCCAAATCAACGGTTGAAGAACTGGTGAACGCCTGTGTCTCCTACCGGATGTGCGGAGTGATCTTCCGCACCCGGGACAGAGAGCGCTTTGAGAATTTCGCCGAAGCTATGAAGCGCTATGAGATTCCGGTAGTCCTGCTTGACAGTGCATTTACGTCTCCATCGGTACCGTCAGTGGTCGGCGATGATTACGACGGAATGCGGCAGATAGTGGAATATTTAGCCAGCCTGGGACACCGCAAACTCACCTATATCACCTTTGAGACATTTCAACCGTTCAGCATCCGGCGTCAAAAAGGTTTTGTTGAAACAACGGAAAAACTGGCAGGCCGGGTAGCCGGTACCTGCTGCAATACGGATAACGGGATGCCGATCCATGCCTTTGACCGCGCCGAACTGATTATTACTGAAATCTTGAAATCGGCGGATATGCCGGACGCTTTTGTCTGCAATTGCGATGAAATCGCGATGATTGTCCTGCGCGCAGCCTGGCGCTGCGGCATCAAGGTGCCGGAACAGTTGTCGGTTGTCGGATTCGGCAATCTGCCGGTCGATGCCTTGACCTCTCCGCCGCTGACTTCGCTGGCGCTGCCATATGAACGGATGGCTGAGGCGGCGATTGATTTTGTACTCTCCGGCGAAACTGCCGCGCGGGAGCTGGTGGTTCCGGTATCGATTCAAATCCGGCAGTCAACAACCACCATGTCGAGGGAAGCAGAAGCAAAGAATAGAAAGAATTCGTCTGCTTTAAATAATAAACCGGCATCTTCCATAAAAAAAAGAGGTAAATTTTATGAAAAGAAACTCATGCTCTCATGACGAAAGTCAAAGAATGCGGAAAGAGTCAATAAAATTCCGCAGCAATTTCACACTCATTGAACTCCTGGTGGTGATCGCGATCATAGCGATCCTAGCCGGCATGCTGCTCCCGGCGCTCAATAAAGCCCGGAGCCGGGCGAGAACCATCCAGTGTACCGCCAATCTTAAAAATTTCGAGGTCGGAGTGCATATGTATGCCAACGCCAACGCCGATATTGTGCCTCCGGTGACATTATGTGACGGCGCTGGTTATCTCTCCGGGACACAGTGGCACCAGAACGCTGATTACTTGAAAATCGCCGGAATCAAATATATGATGCCCGAGCCGCAAAATTCCGCACGGAAGATGCTTTGCCCGGATTCGAGAGCATCCCGTTTAGGAATAGAGCTTGACACGCCATACTATCGTACATATGCCGCCTACGGGCCTACAAATTATTCCTATGCACGCAACGGTACCGGCAAAGGCGGAACAGGCAACTGGCTTATCCCGGCAGTCCGGGCAGTAAAGCTGTCAAAACTGAAAAGTCCGCAGAGCAAGATCGATTTTATTGACGCCATAAATTCTCTTGTCCGTATTACCGAGGCCAATCCAAGCGGCATGACTACAAGCGAATATGACTCATACGGCGCGGCTCCGGCTGCGGTGAAGAAAGTCCGCTATCGTCATAATAATCAAGCCAATGTGACTTTCTATGACGGTCATGTGGAGTCACTCGGCCCCAATCAGATATACCAGGGCGGCTCCATCGCAACCGAACAAAAATACTGGATTCTTGATACAGGATATTAAAAAAAGGAATAATGATGTCACTTTTCACTCAATCTCTGGCCGCCTGTACAATACTCGCGGCACAAGTACTGACGGCAGCCGGTTCTCAGCGTGATCTGATTGACATCAAATCAGCAGAATCAGTAAAGCAGATTTCCGCATCAGCGCAGCCGGATGCTGCGGTCAAATACGAGAACGGAAAAATTGCGTTCGTCCTGGACAATACACCGAAAACGCCCTGGGCCGGAGTCGCAGTTAAACCGGCAGGCAGCGAGGTATGGAACCTGACTGACTGCGGCTACATTGATGTAAACATCACCAATCCGAATAAATTCGACATTCAAATTTACGCAAGGGTTGATGACAGCAGCAAGCTGATCGTCTCCGGCGCGTGGGTTACCGCTCAGCAAAAAATCAAGGCTAATACCACCGAAATAATCCGGATCTATCTCGCCGATCTGAGTTACGGGCGGAAATACATTCTGCAATGCGACCAGATTTCTCAAATTCTGCTCTTCGGCGGCCCCAAAGATACCAGAACACCGGTTATTCTGAATTCCATCACAACAGGCGGAAAAGCAGGGGAAACCCCGGCCTGGTTCCTGCCGCTTTTGAGTCCCGGAAAAGATGGAGTTCTTGCCGACTTCGCCGGTAACAGCGACTCCGTAAAAGTATCTCCACTGCAAACGGCCTCCAGTAAAAAAGCCAACAGCGGACTTGATGTTTCATTCAAAGCCTCCGCCGGCTCCGTCTCCGCTGTGTTATTTAACCCGGACAAGGCTAAGTGGAATCTGAGTTTCTTCAATCAGGTGGATTTTTACCTTTCAAATCCGACCGGACAGCCGCAAAGCGTGATCTGCGCGGTCAATAATAACATGAATCCACCGCTCGATAATTGCGCGGCTGAACAAGCAGTGGTACCGCCCGGAGCAAAAATGAAAGTCACTGTATCTTTCATAGATAAAGAGCCATGGCAGAGTTTCATTCAGTCCAACGGCAAGGCCAAAACCACTGACGCGGCCAGCGAGCGTACAAAAGCCGCCGGCGACAAAGGCGGCCAGGATTTATCCAGCGATGAAGTCTCAGCAGTCACAGTTGCCAGCGGAGACACCTCCAAACCGGGCGAAATCATCGTTGAAAAAATCATTGCCTCAGTTGCCGCGCCGGACCAGTTGCCGGAATGGAGCGGAACCCGTCCGCCGGTTCCGGGAAACTGGACGCAAACTCTGAATGAAAACTTCGATGGCGATACTATCAACGAAGCGCTCTGGAACAAGAAAATGCCGTGGGTCGGACTTATTCCGAACGAACTTCAACGTTACAATCCTAACAACGTATCAGTTAAGGACGGAATGCTTCATTTGCGCGCCGCCCGAGAAAAAGGATATCTCAACGGAATCGCGAATCCCGCCTTCCCCGAAGGCAAATATACCTCCGCCGTAGTCACCACCCACGAAAAATGGTCGCAAGCCTACGGTTATTTTGAAGCGCGGCTGAAACCGCAAACAGCCATCGGCGTCTGGCCGGCCTTCTGGGGGATGCCGTTCCATGGCCCCGGCCCGGAAGCCCGCCGCAACGGAACAACCCGCGGAGGCGCTGAAATTGATATTTTCGAACATCCAACCCGTTTCGGCCCCTACCGGACAAACATCGCGGTACACTGGGATAATTACGGAGCGGATCATAAAAAGACCGGTATCAGCCGCGTATATTATACTCCGGACAAGGATGGATTCGTCACTGCCGGCCTGCTCTGGGAACCCGGCAAACTCACCTGGTTCATTAATCAGAAAGTCGTTGGCGTCTGGGAAAGTCCGGCAGTACCGACCGTGGCAATCTATCTGAAACTTACAATCCAGATGGGCAATTGGGGCGGTTTCATAGTTGAAGATGATAAACTTACCCGGCAGGATTTTCTAATAGACTACGTCAGAGTCTGGCAGCGCGACGACCTGAAGCAAGTCAATAAAAAGTGAAGATTTACTGTTTATAACCGGATTTAAATCATTCGACATTGAACATGGACTTCTTTTTTCTGCTCCTGACAGCAAAGCCTGGGCCTTTAATACCCCGGCTTGAACGATGGCGAACCCTGTAGGTGCTGATCCGCTTATTTACCGGACGCCTGAGGCTGCGCTGCATCTGATAGGAGGTAAACAGCGCGATAATCCTGCCGATAAAAACCGCGACAAAAAGCACTCCGATGAGAACCTCTATACAGACCAGCCGCTTAGCCAGTTCCGAACGCGGAACAATATCGC
>CAIJKT010000785.1 GCA_903821255.1 uncultured Lentisphaeria bacterium
CCGGAATGTCCGGAATGATTGCAAAACTGAAAAACATTGTGCTCAATGACACTCCAATATCTCTGAATGCGGAAGCCCGCGAATGCGGGAGTGAAAAGTGGAAAGCGAGAAAAGCAAGAAAAGTTGTGAACGCTGGAAATGCAGAACGAGGGGGCAGAATGTCCGGAATGCGTGTAAAACAGAACAATGTTGTGCTCAACCACACTCCAATATCTCGGAATGCGGATGGTTGTCCGGTGGATTATGCCGGCCGCACGGACAGGCACAGATGTCCAAAATAACTGAAAAGGATTTCTCTGTGCCTCTGTGTCTCTGTGGTTAGGCGCTGTCCAAAATGTGCAGAACGGGTGTCCAAAACGGGGAAAGAGTCAGGGCAGGGGGCTATCCTCTCGGATCGAAAACCTTGCGCAGGCCTTCGCCGGTGAAGTTGAAGGCGCAGACCGCGACAAAGAGGGCAACGCCAGGGCACAGCGTGAGATGCCAGTAGGCGAACGGGTCATCAAAGGCCTGCCGCAGCAGTCCGCCCCAACTGGCCGTGGGCGCCTGCACTCCGAAGCCCAGGAAACTGAGTCCGCTTTCCGCCAGGATGGCGCCGGCGACGCCGAATGAAAAGGTAATCAGGATCGGGCCGGAGATATTGGGCAGCAGATGAAAGAGCATAATCCGCCAGACCGGCAGTCCGGTGGCCTCGCAGCTCTGAACATACGGCAGCGCCCGGTTTTTAAGCACTTCGCCCCGGACCAGTTGGCAGAGTCCGATCCAGCCGGTCAGGCCGATCACTCCGATCACCACCAGGATCGACTGCTCAAATTTCCAGGTGATCATCATGGACATCAGAATCAGCAGCAGCAGAAAGGTCGGGAAACAGATGATGATTTCAACTAAACGCATCAGGACGATATCCAGCTTCCCCCGGAAGTAGCCGGCAAACAGGCCGATCATGGTCCCGATGACCAGTTCCAGCAGCGTCGCGAAAATACCCACCGCCAGCGACACCCGGCTGCCGTAAACCATTCTGGCCATGACATCGCGGCCGATCTGGTCAGTGCCCAGCCAATGCCGCGCGGAGGGCTTCTCATAGGGTGCGCCGATAAGTTCATAGGGGCCGAACGGGACCAGCGCAAAAAGCGCGTATTCGCCGGATTTCAGCGACTGGACGTCAGTCCGCCAGTCTTTCTTATCCACGCGGGGCGAGAACATGAAAAAAGGTATGGCCAGCAGCATTATCGCGCAGCAGCCGGCAATCCGGAAAGTCCTGCTGTTATTGCGGAAGAGGATGAAGACGACACATAGCAGCGGCGTCAGCAGCAGAGAGTAATTAAAGACCTTCTCCACCAGCGATTCAATGCTGTCCGGCGAAAAAATGAAATATAGAAACGGGAAAGACAATGTTCCGGCGCGGTAAATCATCAGCGGCCGGCCGTTGGCAATAAACGGGGCCAGCAGCGCGATGCTCACCATCAGCACGATCCCGGTCAGGCCGGTTACCGCCAGCGGGTCGCTTTTGAACCGGCGCCATGCCGCGGCCGCATATGAGATGTCGGTGGTGTTATTGTTGATCGGCTTGTCCATCATTCCTCAATATCCTGCCAATCGCCGGACAGGCTTAATTTAACAGTCTGTCGAGTTCCTGTACGAGATTAGGGGTGAAGTTTCCTCTGTTCGCCGGCAGCTTCAGCGCCTGGATATCCCAGAATGCCACCTCGTCAATTTCCTCTTTCTGGAAATCAAACGGCCCGGCGCTGACCGCGCTGAAAACCCGGACATTCTCCGATTCAATATCATTCCTGATTCTTGAATCAAACAGGAACTTCAGCGGCGTGGTTTCCGGCAGCCCGAGTTCTTCAGTCATTTCACGGACTGCCGCCTGTTCGTAAGTTTCGCCGGGCATGACATGTCCCCCCACGGCGGTGTCCCATTTACCCGGTTGAATATCCTTGTTCATGGAACGCCGCTGAAGCAAAATTCTGCCGTCCGGATGGTAAACGACCACATGTGCCGTCCGGTGGATAAGTTCGGGGTTGCCGTGGCACTCGCCGCGCCTGGCAGTCCCGGTCAGACAGTCATGCTCGTCAAAGATCTCAAATATCTCTTCCTGCGTCATGCTTTGCCGCCGGATTTTTTGCCCTTGCCGTTTTTTTTGCCGGAAGCCGGTTTTGCGGGAGTTTCAGGCTCCGGAGCCGCTTCTTCATATTCCGGGAAAAAGAGCAGTTTCTGATTGTCCAGCCTGGCTTTTACCGCGGTTGCGCCGGAGAAATAACCCTTAAGGATATTTTCCGCCAGCGGATCTTCCAGCAGACGCTCGACTGCGCGGCGCAGCGGGCGGGCGCCGTATTCCGGCTCATAACCTTTTTGAATCAGAAATTCCAGAACTTCATCATCAAGGATAAGTTTCAAGCCTTTATCCGCCATCCTGTCCTTAACCTTTTGAGTCTCGATACTGACGATGCTCAGCAGATCGTTACGGTCAAGTTTGCGGAAGACGATCACGTCATCAACCCGGTTGATGAATTCCGGCTTGAAGAACTTTTTGGCAACATCCAGCAGCCGTTCGCGCGATTTTTCCGCGTTCATAGCTTCGCCGCCGCTGAACCCCAGTGCGCCGCTGCCCTTGACCAGCGATTCCGCGCCAATGTTGCTGGTCATGATAATAACCGTATTGCGGAAATCGATGCGGCGACCCAGAGAGTCTGTCAGCTTGCCTTCCTCCAGGATTTGCAGCAGCATGTGCATGACATCCGGGTGCGCTTTTTCAACTTCATCAAACAGCACGACGGAATACGGGCGGCGGCGGACCCGCTCGGTAAGCTCGCCGCCTTCACCATGGCCTATATATCCGGGCGGAGAGCCGACAAGACGGCTGACATTGAATTTCTCCATGTACTCGGACATGTCAATCTGGATAATGGCATCGGGATCGCCGAACATAAATTCCGCCAGGGATTTGGCCAGCAGCGTTTTGCCGACACCGGTCGGACCCAGGAAAATAAATGAACCGATCGGGCGCGCTGGATTCTTCAAATCAGCCCTCGACCTTCTGAGCGCTCTGGAAATGACAGATACTGCCTCGTCCTGTCCGACAACAGTTTTAGTGATTTCACTTTCCATCCGCAGCAGCCTGGCATTTTCGCCTTCCTCCATCTGCTGCACGGGAACGCCTGACAGTTTGGCAATTATCTCGGTAATTTCCTTGACGGCAATCACCGGAACTTTTTCAGCGGAATTCTTTTTCCATTCCTCTTTGATCTGCTGCAGTCTGGCAACCAGGTCCCGCTCTTCATCGCGCAGATGTGCGGCATCCTCAAATTTCTGATCCGCAATGGCTTTTTCCTTCCTGCCGCAGATTTGCTGCATCTCCTGTTCAATTGCGGCGGTATCGGGCGGCGGCGTGACATTGGAGATTCTTGCGCGGGCGCCGGCTTCGTCCATTACATCAATTGCCTTGTCCGGCAGAAAACGCCCGGTAATATAACGGTTGGACAGGCGGACGGCCGCATCCAGCGCTTCGCCGGTATATTTCACATTATGATGTTTTTCATAAGTTGCTTTTAAGCCGTTGAGAATCTTGATTGTATCTTCAACCGACGGCGGCTCGACGATAATCGACTGAAATCTGCGCTCAAGGGCCGCGTCTTTTTCTATGCCTTTGCGGTATTCATCCATGGTCGTTGCGCCGACGCATTGAAGTTCGCCGCGGGACAGCGCCGGCTTAATGATATTAGCCGCATCCATCGCGCCTTCCGCACCCCCCGCGCCGACAATGGTATGGAGTTCGTCAATAAACAGAATTACCTTGCCCGAATTGCGGACTTCATCAATCACGGCTTTAATCCGTTCTTCAAACTGTCCGCGATATTTTGTGCCGGCCACCATTAACGGCAGGTCAAGCGCGAAAATCATTTTATCCGCCAGCAGCGCGGGAACAGTCCCGCCGGCGATAGCCTGCGCCAGTCCTTCAAGAATGGCCGTCTTGCCGACGCCGGCTTCCCCGATCAGCACCGGATTATTCTTTGTCCGGCGGCACAGTACCTGGATCACCCGTTCAATTTCATTCTTGCGCCCGATTACCGGATCTAGTTCGCCTTTCGCCGCCATATCCGTAAGATTGCGGCCGAAAGCATTAAGCGCGTTTAATGATTCCGCCGCGTCCCCTGCGGCGCCGGAACCGCCGCCCGGGGAAAATGACTCTTCGCCATTTTCATCCGGCTCCGGCAGATAATCGGAATCAAGCGCTTTGATCACTTCCTTGCGCACTTTTTCAACATCTATTTTCATATTGGCGAGAATTTTAGCGGCGGCGCTTTCGCCCTCCCGCAGCATCGCAAGCAGCAGATGTTCAGTGCCGATAAAATTGTAGTTCATGGATTTGGCTTCAGTGGCGGCCATAATCAGCACACGTTTCAATCTGGGCGTAAATGGAACCAGTCCTTTCTGCTTAGTCGGTCCGCCGACTCCGCAGACCTTTTCCACCTCAATCCTTAATTTGTCGAGATTGAGATTCATCGATTTCAAAACGGTTACGGCCACCCCTTCGCCCAATGCAATCAGGCCGAGCAGCAGATGTTCGGTTCCGACATAATCATGATTGAAGCGTTCAGCTTCTTTCTGTGCCAGAACCAGCACATGCTTAGCCCGCGGGGTAAAGTTCTGCATCCCTGCATTAAAATCATCTGC
>CAIJKT010000786.1 GCA_903821255.1 uncultured Lentisphaeria bacterium
TACAAGACAGACAAGTAACAGGCCAACAATTATTCGACCCCATTTTCTCGTTTCAACCTTCATGTCCCCTGCCTTTCTGATTTTAGTTAGGTTTCTTTCTTAAATTGAATGGGTACGCATATATCTTGCGTCAACTTCACCTCGCTGAATACTAATACAACCAGACACCAAATTATTTGCTGAAGTTGAAAAAAATCATGAACGGCATGGATGATTTCTCGTTGATATTGATCAGACCAAGCTGAAAACTGCTTCTTTCAGCATAATTAACCAGACCGATCTGGGGACCGATGCTTCTGGTCACCACATTGACAATACCCGCCTGAAAGCCCTTGAGCTGTCCGACAATATTGACCAGGCTGACCTGAGCGCCGTTGGCATTATCGCTTAAATTTGTCCCGCCGACCTGCCAGCCTTTGGATTTGTCAGCTTTGTTGAAAAGCGATACTTGAGCGCCGTCAGACTCTACTTTACTCAAGCATGTAAATACAGAGGCTTGCAAACCGTGACTTCTGACGGAAGAATTGCAGAAGCCCATACTGATCTGGGCGCCGTTAATACCGGCACAGTCAGAACCGAAAAGCGATAAATCCAGACCGCTTACATGAGAAGTGCCGGAAAACGGGAAACCGAATCTGAAGCCGTTAACCCTGACTCTTCCCGTATTTCCTGGAACATCAAACCAGAAACCGATTTGAACCGGCGCCGACTCATCAACTTTCTGTGGTTCCGCGGATGCTGTCTCCTTGGAACTTTTTACCTGATTTTTAGCCTGTTCCGGAACAGCCGGCGAAGTTTGAGCAGAGGTTTGAAATGCCAGGCAACCGATAGCCAGCAGATACGCTAACGTCATTTTCTTTAACATGATTTTCTTCCTTTTTGTAAGAATATTTATGTAAAAACGTTAATTGTTTCGCTTGCCTGCGCGGAGAGAGATATGCCGCCGCGTCTGAAGCCAGCCATGAGGCCGACCCAACTGACACCGCCGCCATATGAATTTGTTTATCAACCCCTCCATCTTCGAATCCATAACAGGATTAAAACATTCAAGATAAAAAAATATAAACATAGACCTAATATAAATCAAGACTTTTTTAAGTTATCTTTAAAATTATATGTTATAAGTGAGCATATATGAAAACCGCAATATGATTTACAGTTTTTTAACATTTCCAGGGGCCGGGCTTGCTTTATTTACACGTTTCCCTGCCGGTATGGAAAAGAGCTTGTTTTTTGGGGCATTGGGTTTTAATAGCTCCGCATTGTTAAGTTTTATTTCATGATCCGCCTGTTTGTGTTCGGAAATGTCGAAACAATGCCCGATGAAACCAATGAATTCTCCCTTGCTGTTATAATTGGGAGCGCCCTTGTCCAGCAGCCACCGGTATTCTCCGCCTGCATGGCGCATCCGGTATTCCAGTTCAAATGCTTCACGTTTATCGAAAGCAGTCACAAAAGTGTCAAGGCAGCGGTCAAAATCATCGGGATGAATTCCTTCCATCCAGCCATTGCCCATCTCCTGTTCAAGGGAACGTCCGGTAAACTTTAACCAGGGCTCATTTACATAGCTGCATAATCTATCAGTGCCGGTTGCCCAGAGCAGCACCATTCCCGAGTTGGCAAGGTTGCGGAATTGTATTTCCCTTTCGCGCAGTTCAGATTCAGCCTGTTTGCGCGCGGTGATATCCTGCCCCTGGGCGATGGTGGCAACCGGGGTCTGTCCGTCCGCGGCAAACAGTGTTGCCGAGTTCCACAGTACTGTTCTTGTCGATCCGTCACGATGCAGAATTTCAATCTCAACGGATTCCCAGCGCTCGCCGGTCGAGGTCATGCGAATCAGTGCCATTGAATGTGCGGCAAGCGCCGGCGGAAACAGGATTTTCAGCGACTGGCCGAGCACTTCCGCCTCACTGCGCCCGGTCAGGAATTCAAAAGCGTGATTAAAGCGCGTAATGCGGAATTGCGGATCCCAGACAATAATGGGCGCATTCGCGTAATTGATCAAGTTTTCAAGATAAGCATTGGACTCCAGCAGCGCCGTCTCCGTGTGCTTCTGCCCGGTGATGTCCTGGACTGTTCCAATCATCGAAATGACACAGTCTTCTGCGACAAAATTGACTTTCCCCATGTCTTTTACCCATCTGACCGCGCCATCGGACTTGCGGACAATTCTGTACTCCTTACTAAAAGGTTTATGCTTGGCGACAGCATCTTCCAGAAAGAGTCGCTCCAAAGCCTCACGGTCATCCGGATGCACGATGTCCAGCCATCCCTGAACTGTTCTGTTATAGCTTTTGTCAATACCGAAAATCTGATCGAGAACTTCGGATGATTCCCATAATCCGGAGAGGAGATCATTCTTATAAGAGCCAATTGACGCCGCCTGTTGCGACTCCCTGAAGAAGAGTTCTCTTTCCCGCAACTCTTCCTCCGCCCGCGTCCGCTCGGTAATGTCATTAATTAACGAGTACACGGATACCAGTCCGCCGCCTGAATCGGTCAAGGCGGAATTGTACCACTCGCAGGTAATGACTGAACCGTCTTTGCGGTAATTACGGTTTACATTGAAGTTGCTGGTTTTATTTCTGTTAAGCATATCAGCACTGATAACAGCTACTTTTTCCCTGTCTTCTTCGTAGACCCACTTAAATTCATGAATTCTTTTGACCAAAACCTCATCAGCCCTCCAGCCGAA
>CAIJKT010000787.1 GCA_903821255.1 uncultured Lentisphaeria bacterium
GAGAGTACTCTGTTGATTACCCCCTGAACGTATGCGATGCACATGCCGTAATTGGTGATTGGAACTCCTGCCTGCCTGGCCTGTTCGATGCGGGACAGCGTTTCACGGCGGTTGAGCATGCAGCCGCCGCAATGGACAATCAAACTGTATTGTTTCAGGTTGTCGGGATAATCTCTTCCGGCGAAAACGTCTATTTCCAGATCGGTGCCCAGGAACTGTCTTATCCAGCGGGGGATCTTGACCCTTCCGATATCGTCCTCGGCCGCATGATGGGAACATGCTTCAGAAATCAGGATTTTTGATCCTGGTTTCAGTGATTCGATCGCTGCCGCGCCTCTGGCCATCTCGATCATATCGCCCTTGAGCCTGGAGAACAGGATTGAGAAAGTAGTGCACGGGATGTCCGGCGGGGTGTCGGCGACCATTTTCATAACCACCTGCGAATCACAGATGGCAATATCCGGTTTTTCTTTCAGCAGTCCGAGCATATGAGCGTATTCCCGCTCTTTGACGATGATCACTGATGCATCATTGTCCAGCGCATCGCGGATGGTCTGCACCTGCGGCAGAATCAGGCGGCCTT
This sequence comes from uncultured Lentisphaeria bacterium, assembly GCA_903821255.1. The sequence goes on from CAIJKT010000787.1 coordinate 584, forward strand.
TCGGGGCCTGGAGGTCGATCGGAACAATCAGTATGGCAATGCCTCCGGGCCGGACCAGGTCGCCGGCCAGCGGCGGCGGAGTGATAAAATCTTCCGGGCAGCATTCGATCAGTGCCTGCTTGAATGCCGCCAGGCAGCGCGTCCGGTCAGCGGTATTGACGCAGGATACTTCAATGATATGCTTGATGCCGTGCTGCCGGATATTGCTGATACATTCCGCTGATGGTTTATTCAAATCAATCTTGTTTATCACTGCAATCACCGGAATACTTTTTGCGGCGGCTTCACTGACGATCCGGTCTTCCTCTTCACCCCAGATTCCGGATTCGCAGATGATGGTTATTACATCAGAGCGCCCGAATACTTTTTCTGTTTTTTGAATCCGTTTAGCGCCTAGTTCCGAGGTATCGTCCAGTCCGGCGGTATCCAGCAGCACGACCGGGCCTATCGGCAGCAGTTCCATAACTTTCTCGACAACATCAGTGGTAGTACCCGGAATTGGAGACGTGATGGCGGCATCCTGACCTGCAATCAGGTTCAGAAAACTGGATTTCCCGACGTTGGTTCTGCCGAATATGGCGATATGCAGACGTAATGATTTAGGAGCTTTTTCCACCTTATGATTCCTTAAGTAATGGCGGTTATTTAAAACCTAATGAGACAAGATTATACGGCGACAGCGTCCGGTTCACCAGCTCCTCGCCGAGTTTTATTTCCAGAAAATGCCTGAAATCTTTTGCCTGTCCGCCACGGAATTCTTCAAGCAGTTCCGATGCTTTATCATAGCCTAAGTGCGGCAGAAAAGCCGTAATCAGGGTCTGACTGCCATTGAAAAACTGTTTGCAGCGTTCAGGATTGGCAATGATGCCGCCGGCGTGGTCCGCCAGTGCCGCGGTAATCTGTTTTAATACCGCCAGTCCGCGCAGCAGGCTGTCCGCCAGGAGCGGCATGAACTCATTGATCTGCAAGGTTCCGGCGGCGGCGCAGTCCTCAACCAGCCGGTTAAGCGCGGTTACTTCCATTGCGCCTTGAATCACGCTTTCCAGAATGACCGGATTTACTTTGCCGGGCATGATTGAGGACCCTGCCTGAACCGCCGGCAGGGATATTTCCCCGAGAAAGTGGAGCTGGCGGAGATCGCGGCTGATTTTCTGCAGATTAACCGCGCAAGCCTGCATGATGGCGGCGGCCTCGACGAAGCAGTCGGCATTGGCGGTCTGGTCAAAACAGTTCTCCGCCCTGGCAAGACCGATACCGGTCAGCGTCCGCAGCTTTTCAATCACCAGAAAAATATAACTGCGCGGCGCGGTCAGCCCGGAACCGACGGCGGTGCCGCCGAGATTCACAACCCGCAGCCGTTCCTCCGCCTTGAACGTGCGCCAGCGGTCGCGGGCGAAAGCTTCGGCGAATGCGCCGAACTCGGCACCCAGCGTTATCGGCACGGCATCCTGCAATTCAGTTCTGCCTAGTTTGATAACATCGGCAAATTCTTTTTCTTTCCGTTGAAACACATTCTGAAGTCCGGCGCAGTTCCCGCTGAGTTCCCGCAGTTCATAAATTGCGGCGGTTTTAACTGCGGTGGGGTAAACATCATTGGTGGACTGATGGAGATTGACATGTTCGATCGGATTGATTACAGCATATTCGCCTTTTTTCCGCCCCAGAATCTCCAGCGCGCGGTTGGCGATGACCTCGTTAAGATTCATATTGGAGGAAGTTCCGGCGCCGCCCTGCAGCGCATCAACGGGAAACTGGTCTGCCAGTCGCCCTGCAATAATATCATCGCAGGCGGCGCAAATTGCCGCAGCTTTGTCTTCCGGCAGATAGCCCAGTTCCAAATTGGTCCGGGCGCAGGCTTTTTTGACCATGGCGATTGCAATAATCAGCGCTGGCGCTGTGCGCCGCCCGGAGATATTGAAATTGTTGACTGCTCTGGCGGTATGGATACCGTAAAAACAATCAGCCGGAACATCCAATTCACCGAGCATGTCTTTTTCTTTTCTGTAATCCATGCCGATACCTGCATATCATATTATATAATGTTAAACTGCGTCTTGATATTATACTCCGTGCGGATAATTTGTAAAACCGATAATTGATTTTGCGATAATAGTATTATTAAATTATTCTGCTAATTTATCAGACTGCCCGTTATGGATTACATCTTAATTGATAGAATGCACCAATGGAAGATTTTTATGAAGCGGTTAAACCGTAAATCACTGGCTTATTATTATTTAAAGCTGGTTAACCAGGCCGGCTCGCCGGATTATACCGCCCGCGGCGTCGCTGTCGGGTTGTTTATCTCCTTTCTTATCCCGTTTGGGGTCCAGATGGTGGTGGCTTATGCGCTGGCGTCGCTGGTCCGGGCGGCTAAAGTACCGGCAGTGGCGCTTACCTGGATATCCAACAATTTTACGGTTCCGCTGATATATCCGGTGCAGTGTTACATCGGCAGCTATATAATCGGGCATCCGTTGCATTACGAATATGTCAAGAATGCTTTTTTAAAAGTTATAAGCGAGATGTCGTATAAAGCGCTGTTTGATTTAGGGGTTGATTTGACTATCGCTTTTTTTGCGGGCGGCGCACTGCTGGGACTGCTGTCCGGGATGTCCGGATATTTTATTGCGTTATGGCTGATAGAGCGTTACCGGCGGCAAAAGCAAAACCGTAAAAAGGGAAAAATGCGCAATGCCGGTCAATCAAACTGCGGCTAATCGCAGTTGCATGGTTGAAAACCGGTAGTGTAAAGTATATATTGCATCGCAATTTTAATAATAATATTAACGATATTGGATTTTATAATGATCA
>CAIJKT010000788.1 GCA_903821255.1 uncultured Lentisphaeria bacterium
AATGCGATTTTGATCCGGCATATTTTGCCGTCGGCAAAAACTTTAATCAAGGTCTGCCGGACATGCCGCTGTCGCTTTATGCTTCCGGAATCGAAGTTGAAGCGCTGCCGGGAACAAGTACAGAAGCATATCTGATAAAACCATATTACAACCGGCATTGGGATGGCGAACATGCCTTTTGCTATAATCCGCCAGACAAATTAACCGGAAAGCCGGCGTTGACAATTTGCGGTAAAGTCGCGCATTTCAGTCACCGCATTTTTTCCGGTTATAACTTGCAGGCACCGGTTGAACTGCGCCAGCTATTCGCCAGCGTGCTGAAAAAATTCCTGCCGTCACCATTGCTAAAAACAGAAAATCTGCCATCATTTACTAGAACATTTGTAACAGAACAACCTAGACGAAAGGTGGTACATATTCTTTCCTATGTTCCTGAATTACGCGGCGAAAAAACTGAAATAATCGAAGAATCTGTGACAGCCATTAATGTTCGGATCGCCATGAGGATAGACGGAAAAATGTCAGAACAGGTTTACCTCGCTCCAGCCAGGCAGGTGCTTGCTTTTGAACGCCATAATGACTACATCGAGGCGGTTATTCCGGTTGTGAATGGATACTCAATGCTGGTTTTTGAAGAATAAAGGATTAATCAGGTTGACTTGAATTACTGATTATATACTATTATACCGATTATACTGTTGCCTTTCATCATATATTCACCGCAAGTAATGGTGGTATTGCGGACGGGCTCCTGTGTCTCGAGCGGGTTCGCAGTATATATTCAAACGAATTGCTGATCGGGCTAATGAAAAACTGTAGTCACCAGATATCGCTGCACGAAATGATTGAATAGGCGACCGCACAGGGAAACGACAAAATAGTGATAAAACATTGTGTCTTTACTCTTCTGTTCTAGGCCTAAAAGATCTTATTAAAACATACAAATACCTAAGATATTAAAGATAAATAATCCTTTCGGAGCAGAGTTTATGATAATTCGCAAAACTGAAATCCCCGATGCAGAAGGCAACGCCATGAGACATGACGATGCCCGGGAGAGTACCACCCAAGGAATCGCCGGGGACAGTTTTGAAACTTGTTCCCATGAAAGCAAACGATGTTGTGCTAACATGCTAAAAATAGTTCAAGGCTGTTTTACGAAAAAGTAAGAAACATTAAGCTCGGGGGGAATAAAGATAATCATAGGCGATAAGGAATGCAATTTAATCAATTACGGCAGGGAAGATATCAGTGTGATTTTGCATGATAGTACATCTTACAGGTTGAAAGGAGTGAAAGCTATGATTAAATTACGAAAATCGGAAGAAGCGGATATCCCTAAGCCCCCCGGCTGGATTCCGGATGCGGGGGGTTGTCTTATGCAATTGACTGAGTACCAATACCGCCCCTCTGATTAAAAAGCAACTTTTGAATAGCATTGATTAAACCAGAAGCGTAAAGACAGCGCACTTTATTTTCACGGGCAGCCGCAGCACAGACAGAATGATGGGAGCATATTGAACTAATAAGCGTCGATTATGAAAACGGCACAGTGGCCTTGGGGCGGTTGCTCGTCAGGCAAGCAGAATACAGTAGTAATTGTTTGCAGTTTGAAAGCGAGACATGGAATATTGGGATGATCAAATTAAGCATGCATGAATTTTTGGAACAGTTTCACTGCACGCAGTAAACAAGAATTAAGAAATACGAAACATGA
>CAIJKT010000789.1 GCA_903821255.1 uncultured Lentisphaeria bacterium
AATAATAAGATAAAAGTTATCAAACGACGAAGCTACGGATTTAGAGATTTGGATTACTTCTTTCTCAAAATAAAAATGGCAACAGGATTTATTCCAAAGATGAAAGAGGTATACCCATGGAAACACCGAAAGACCCTCTATTTTTAATGTTTTATTCTCAAGATGCTCAAGGAAGCTCTTTTCGCCTCTTGCTGAATAATACCAGGCAAAGACAGATAGCGCAAGCAGCAAAAAAATGCCAATGGTAATTTTTCTGTTTTTCTTATTCATTTTTATTTTGCCCATATCGCTAAAAAACACTATCTGTAAAACCAGACCGGAAGGCAAAACCGTAAGCGGAATTGCCTATCAGTTTTTCCTTAATGCTTCTTGCGGACTCTTGCTCAGGCCAGTTTCCAGGCGGAGAGCATGGTGGCGGCGACAAGTTCATTGCCGGCTGGCGTCATGTGGGTGCCGTCGCGCGTCAGCAGCATGCCGGATTTGGCGCTACTGCCGCGGGTCAGCCATTCCTGTGCAAACACGGCATCCAGCGGCACCAGGCGGGAGCCGGATTCGTCGGCGGCTTCGCGCGCCGCGATGCAGTAGACTGGCATTACGCTGCCGCAATTTGCCAGCGCCGCGCCTTCAAACTGCCAGGCCGGGGTCGCAATGCTGAATTTCCGGATTCCGGACAGACGGCACAGGTGAATGATCCAGATAAGATTGCTTTTATAAGCTTCAGGTTCGACGCGGGGTTCGTCCGCCCAAATACCGCGGCCGACCGCGGCGTCATTGGCGCCGAGAAAAACCGATACCGCATCCGGTTTCAGTGCAATCACGTCGGCACGCACCCTGGCCAGCGCGGCTGGAGTTTTATCGCCGCCCAGACCGGCATTGATGACTTTGATCTTCAGTTTCCTGAGTTTAGATTCCAGAATTTTCACATAACCGTCCTGCGCCGCCGTGAGGCTGTCGCCGAAGCATACCAGTTTCTCGCCTTTTTCCAGCCAGGGTGTATCAAATGTCAGCATGATTCATCTTCTCCGTAATTTTGTCTGTTTGGTGAATTGTATAATCTTACATCGGGCGGCGAATATTCAAGAATGCAAGTAAGTTTTTCACGCCATTTCCGGGAAATGCCTGCATATCTTTTCCGCCATAAAAGTAAAAACCGCGACCGTAAAGTCGCGGCAATAGTTAAGTTGAACGGGGTGACCGTTTTTCTTAGCGGCTGACAGTCAGTGTCTTGAAATGCGGCAGATATTCCTTGTTGGCCTTGAACATCTCATTGACCATATTGCGGATTTCCTCCAGCGAGAGAACCGCAGAAGTCAGCGGATCGAACAGGATTGCATGATAAATCATTCTGGCGTCACCCTTGAGCGCACCTTCGACCGCAAGTTCCTCGCAGCGCGCGCTGATGTTGTTGAGAACGGCCAACTGAGCTGGCAGATCTACGGCGCCAATCGCATCAAGGCCGCGTCTGGAAGCCAGAACCGGAACTTCCACACAGCATCCGGACGGCAGATTGCCGATAAGATTCCTGTTGCGGACAT
>CAIJKT010000790.1 GCA_903821255.1 uncultured Lentisphaeria bacterium
ACTGCAAGAGCAACCTCTATTGTCCGTATACTGACAAAAGATAATGGATTTGATCCAAGTCGTATTACTGCATCAGGTAAAAGTCAATTTCACCCTGTTAAAGAAAATGATACCGTTGAAGGACGTGCCGGAAACCGCAGGACTGAAGTCATACTTTCCCCTGATTTAAAAGAGCTGTATAAGCTTTTGGAACAATAATATTTAAAAGTGTCTTTAATTCATACAAATGTAAATTTTAGTAAATGAAAACTTTAAAATTAAAATTAATAGTATTAGGAATCGCAGTATTCTTTGCCGGTGCAGTAAATGCACAAGTTTCTGTCCGCTTAAACTTAGGTTCTCCACCTTCATGGGGTCCTTCCGGTTATTCTGATGCCCGTTATTATTACCTGCCCGATGTGGAAGCCCGGGATTTTTTGAATTGCAACTGGGCGGCGGGGAATCGACAACGCTTTCCGCCGGAATCAATCTGGCCGCGCCGGAAACCGAGCCCATTACCGCAAACGGGGTGACGCTGCCGGAAATCATGAATCCGGAGGACGCCATGCTGCGCGCCATCAAACATTTCGTGGTGAAACGGGATGATTCGAAGACTGTCATCGCAGGTTATCCGTGGTTCCTGGACTGGGGCAGAGACACGCTGATCTGCCTGCGCGGCCTGATTGCCGCCGGATACATGACCGAAGCCAGGGATATCTGCCGCCAGTTCGCCAAATTTGAACGCCAGGGCACCATCCCCAACGTCATCCGTGGCGGCGATGTGTCCAATCGCGAGACCAGCGATGCGCCGCTGTGGTTTTTCACCGCCGTCGCGGATTATATCAAAGCGGCAGGCGGCAATTACATTCTTGACGAAGACTGCGGCGGACGGACGCTGCGGCAGATACTCATTTCAATCGGCAGGCATTACCGCGGCGGTACGCCGAACGGGATAATCATGGATGCTGAAACCGGCCTTATCTTCAGCCCTTCCCATTTCACCTGGATGGATACCAATTATCCGGCGGGAACGCCCCGGGAAGGCTATCCGGTGGAAATCCAGGCGCTCTGGCATGCCGCGCTGCAACTGCTATCGGAAATAGACCCTGACGGCGACTGGGCCGAACTGCAGGAAAAAGTCAGTAAAAACTTCATCGAGCTTTTCTATTTGAAAGACCGGGGATATTTAAGCGACTGCCTCCATGCCCGTCCGGGGACTCCGGCGCGGCGCGCAACCGCTGACGACGCCTGCCGCTCCAATCAACTGTTTGCGGTCACGCTGGGCCTGATTGCCGGGCGCGAACTCCGGCTGTCAATTCTTGCCGCCTGCGAGCAACTGATCATACCCGGCGCCATCCGCACCCTGGCCGACCGGCCGGTCAAGTATCCGCTGCCGGTATTTCACCACGGGGGGCTGCTCAATGATCCGTCCAGACCTTACTGGGGAACGTATAAAGGCGATGAAGACACCAGGCGCAAACCGGCATATCATAACGGCACCGCCTGGACCTGGCCGTTTCCTGCCTACTGCGAAGCGCTGTACATGACCGGCGGCGAAAAATGCCGTTCCCGCGCCGCTTCGCTGCTGATGTCGGCCTCGGAAATAATCAACAGCGGCGTTCCCTGCCATACACCGGAAATCCTGGACGGCGATTCGCCGCACAACTGGCGCGGCTGCGGCGCACAGGCCTGGGGCATTACGGAATTGTTCAGAGTTTATAAGATTTTAGTTTTAAAATAGAAATCTTTTAAATTTATGATATATTAGCAATAATTAAGAAGATTATGCCATGATTCTGCGGTTTTTTACCCGCCGGCATAATGGACTGATCAAGTTAAAGGGAGTTCCGCATGGGATACAGGGGAATGCGGATTAAAATATAACTAGGAGGAACAGAAAATGGCAACCAAGAAGATCGTGAAAACCGCTTCAACGGCAGGACGCAAAAGAGTCGTGTTTGAAGTACAGACCAAACCCGGCAGCAGCGTGTTTATCGCCGGCGATTTCAATGACTGGGACTGCACCAAAAAGCAGCTTACCGACAAGGAAAACAATGGTATTTTCCAGTGCGCGGTGATGCTTGGCGCCGGTACTTACGAATACAAATATTTCATCAATGATACCTGGTGTGTCGATCCCGGCAATCCCAATTTCAGGCCGAATGAAATGGGAACTCTCAACAGTGTTGTTACTGTTGACTGAGATTCTCCAAATCACAACGACATTGATCTGATTTACCGGTAATTTGTCCGGATGGCTGATTATTGCCTGGAGTCTCGCCATGTATTGTCTGCTGACCGGAACCATTCTCTAATATTTGATAAAATCAGGCGGAAGCGGATTTGAACTATCCGTGACTGTCAGGTATTGTATGCATAGTGTTAGATTTAAGCTGTTTCTGTGTTCTAAAGCACAGTATTTTCGATTTTTCAGGAGGGCTTTAAGCCTGCAAACATAGGAGTATTATTTTTGCTGATGCAAAAA
>CAIJKT010000791.1 GCA_903821255.1 uncultured Lentisphaeria bacterium
GAACAACTTACTTGACATATTTAATAATAATGATACTGTGCGCGCATACGCTTTTTGTAGAAGCGGCGGCAATAAAGATATTTATGGATCATTCGTAATGCAAATAAATGCGGCCTTGGATAAGGTCGCTGCCGAGAATGAAATATTGCGAAAGCGTGACCCTAAGCTTTACAAATATGGCATCGAATTGATAACGGTTTTGGATAAAATATTGCTGGCGATGCCTCTGCCTGAGACAGAAATAACCGGAAGTCAGAATATTACTGAAAAACTTGAGCGGCAACTTGCAGGAACGCAAAGGTTAATAAGGTCACTTCTCTATAACAAATAGTGGGGGGCGAGCATATAATGGTTCGCCATGCGAAATGATCAGGAATGCTTTTGAATCAAATAACGCTGTCATTCTTTCAGCCCCGCCATACAATGACAAATATTATTCCGAAAAATATGAAGGAATCATGGCGTGCTACGCAGATTTTACCGGTAAAATTTCCACCTTTCACGAGGTGGTGGTGCTGGCCGATGAAAATTCTGCCAAAATTCTTGAAGCTGCGGCGACCATGAGTAATGCCGTCCACATCATTCGCTGCTCGCCGCCCTGTCTCTGGATTCGTGACTGGTTTCCCATTAGGCTACCATCCGGGAAGCTGGTAAAGTTGATATACAGGCCAAAATATCTTACCAGAAATCAAAGTAAGCATATTGACCACAGGGTCACGTCGTTGCTAACCGATGCAATGGTTACTTTCGATGTGATGCCTTTGGTTCTTGATGGGGGCAATGTGATATTATCACATGATGGAAAACTTGCCATCATGACAACGCGCGTTCTCGCCGATAACCCAGATTTCTCACGGACAGAAATTGAGAAAACTGTTCAACATTATCTTTGTGTCGAACAGCTCATCCTGATTCCTCCCGAAGTCGGCGACCATACCGGACACGCGGACGGCCAGATAAGGATCATTTCGCGCGAATTGATGGTGATTAACCAGTACCAGGAGCCGTTTCGAACACGCCTTCTTTCCACGCTGTCGCGGCAGCTCCCGACTGGAACAAGGATTGTTGAAGTTCCGTACCAACCCAGCCTCCAACGGCATCAAGGATTTCCAAGTGCCTCTGGAAACTATGTCAACTTTATCAAGACAGATAGGGTACTTATAGTGCCAACCTATGGCCTTGAAAAGTCAGACAAAGAAGCTGTTGAACTATTATCAGAACTATCAGACGTGCCGACATTAGGCGTCAATTGCTCTGCAATAGCCACTTTTGGCGGAGCCTTAAACTGTATTTCATGGACATAAATAACAAATAATGAAATGGTTTTTTGCCTAATATTGCAGTGCGAAGAGCCGCCTCTAAACTCGCAGAAATTTAACAGGAGATTAGATCGCAAGCGCACATATTTAGATAAAGCCATACATAATTAATAACGCGCCTCTACATGGTAAAGAAATATATATACAATATATAAAACTACTGTTATAATCATAGATTAACAACAATAAGGAAAAACATTATGGATAAAGACGGAATTGATAAAGGGCGCATCGATGCCTACCAATCAAGCAAGAAACTTTTTGGCCGCGCTCATATTAAACTTTCGCTCATGGAGCTTAGGCGGCTGGCTAAGGATATTTTTATATTTCTTAACAATATTGAGCAGATGGGGCTGGATATTGATGACTTCGACTCAAGCAGTGTCTGGATTGACCAGCTTTACGATTTGCCACCAGAAAAAAGCAAAAAGTATAACGCCATGATAAGCTGGATATACGACGATATAGAATTTGCATATTGCAATATGTCCGCATTAAAAAATTATGGGGTTGATTTAGGAGTGTTTGATCGTGAAAGAAGGGGAATTCCATCGGTTGGATATGACGATGAAAAGCTCGAATTAGAAGCCCGGTAATGGTCACTTTTCTAAACAAACCTTTTCACAAGTAAAATAGGTGATGGACTCGCTGTCCATCACCGTTTTCATTCTATCATATTAATACTAAAATACATCAA
>CAIJKT010000792.1 GCA_903821255.1 uncultured Lentisphaeria bacterium
AACCTCAAAGACAATATCCGTAAACTGACTTAGGTAATTAATTTTTAAAAAACAATGTAACAAGTTTCAGCAGACAAAGGAGAGATGTAAATGAGCAATAAAAAAAGTTGCAAGTCGTTGAATTTCACACTCATAGAACTTCTAGTCGTGATCGCGATCATCGCAATTTTGGCCTCAATGCTGTTACCCGCGCTCAATAAAGCTAGAGGGAAAGCCAAGGAGGCAGGTTGCCGTAACAATCTAAAACAGATTGGCACGGGTTTCTGTTCTTATATTACCGACTATGACTATCTGCCCAAACGCGGCTCTGGAGGAGGCAACACCCCATATTGGCAGCATCAAATAGCCCCAGCTATGGGGTGGCAAGTATTTCCCAGCGCATCATACGGGCTGGCATTCAGTGTTTATGTCGATTATCCGACTTTAAGATGTCCTTCAGATACGACCCCGTTCAACGTCGGACACAACCTTGGAGGAAAGGGTGGACTGAGTTACGGGTACAATAACAATATAAGCTCAATAACGATAGGAGTAGTGACCTGGGGTTGCAAAGCTACACAAATGAAAGATCCGAGTAATACATTCGTGCTCATGGATGCATCTGCGGTAGCAGTGACATATAATAATGCGGCGACGATCAAATTGCTACACGGCAACAGCAATGCTGTTAATATGTTATGGGGTGATTTTCATGTCAGCAACATCAAATACCCATTAACTACTGATGTCGGAGGAGCTTCTCTTAATCGATACTGGACACTCGCCAAGGATTAAACCCGGCTAATAGCTAATCGCACATAAAATTTAAGACGGAATTATTTAAAAATGAGAAATACCTTTGTCGCCATATTTATTTTTGGGACGTTATTCCATGCTCTTTTCTGTTTGAATCTAGCCGCGTTTGACGTAGTCAAAAATACTTCACCGCAAGCTGTTATCATTGTATCGGAGGCAACTTCAGAAACAGTAAATTATGCCGCAGCAGAATTACAGAAGTATATTGAGAAAGCAACTGGAACAAAATTGCAAATTGTTAAAGATAATGAAACGATTCCACCTGTATTGAACAAAATTTATATTGGCGAAACCAGGCGGACATTGCAGATCGGATTAGTCGCCGCCGAACTGCCGGAGAATTCCTACCGAATCAAAATAGAAAAAAATGAAATGTTTCTTTATGGCAGAGACGGCAATGGCATGATACCGAAAAATGGCAGCGCAGCAACCTGGAAATCACAATTGGGAACTCTGTATGCTGTTTATGATGTCCTCGATCGTGAATTGGGCGTCAGATGGCTTTGGCCCGGGGAAACCGGAACATATGTTCCGTGTACAGAAAATATTGTTTTCAAAACAAACAGTAATCGCATTGTTACGCCAAAACTACTTTTCACTAGACTCAGAATAGCAGATGTAAAAGACATGGGTAAAACATATTGTAAAGAGATTGATGCATGGCTTATGCATCATCGGTTCGGGCAGTACACCAACCCCAATTACGGACATGCTTTTACTCAGTATTGGAAACGATTCGGTCAAATCCATCCTGAATGGTTTGCCATGAAACCGGATGGAACACGCGGGCCGGTCGATGCAAGAACCGAGCTGGTTCAGATGTGTGTTTCGAATCCTGAACTGCACAAGCAAATAGTTGCCGATTGGTTAAAAAATCGTACTCCAGATAAACCATGGGTAAATTGTGCTGAAAATGATAAGCGGGGAATTGATCTTCCATGTTCATGTAAAAACTGTCAGGCGTGGGATTCAGAGGATAAATTAGTCGTTAACGATAAAATTTGGGCACCTGATACGGCCACCGGTACTAAAAGCATACCGCCTGCGCGGCATGAAAAATCTCTTTCTGACCGTTACGCAAAATTTTATCTGGCCGTACAGGAAGAGGCAAAGAAATTCGATAACAATGCTCGAATAGTTGCATATGCATATGCTGGTTATACTCAACCGCCGACTGAAACTACGTTGAATGAAAATGTGAATGTCTGGATTGTTCCGCCGTACTATTTTCCACTATCGGACTCAAACAAGAATGAGTTCAGAAAGCTATGGGATGGCTGGCGCAAGGCTGGTTGCCGCTTGGTACTGCGGCCAAATTATTTCTGGGGTGGGGACTGCATGCCGTATATCTTTGCGGAAGAATTTGGGAACGAATTCAAATATGCACAGGAAAACGGCCTTATCGCAACCGACTTTGATTCTCTGACTTCGATGTGGGGTACTCA
>CAIJKT010000793.1 GCA_903821255.1 uncultured Lentisphaeria bacterium
CAGCCTCAAAGGGCTGAAAGTGGTGCTGGACTGCGCCAACGGCGCGGCATATTCGATGGCGCCGCTGATTTTGAAGGAACTCGGCGCGGAAGTGATTGAAACCGCCGTTCACCCGGACGGCTCGAATATCAACCTCAACTGCGGCGCCACCTGTATTTCCCATGCCTCCGAACTGGTGAAAAAGCACAACGCCCATCTCGGGATTTCCCTGGACGGCGACGCCGACCGCTGCATTTTCTGCGACGCCAACGGCAATGAAGTCAACGGCGACCGGATTATTGCGCTTTGCGCACTGGATTTCAAAGCGAGAAGGCAGTTGGCCGAAGATACGGTGGTCGTGACCAGCATGAGCAATCTCGGCCTGCATAAGGCCATGAATGCCGCCGGAATCAGGGTCGAGGAAACCGCGGTCGGCGACCGCTATGTCATCGAACGGATGCGCAACGGCGGATTCAATGTCGGCGGCGAACAGTCCGGACACATTATTTTCATGGATTACGCCACCACCGGGGACGGCATCATCACTTCGCTGCACGTATTGAAGATGATGATCGACCGCAACAAAACCCTGGCGGAACTTGCGGACGTGATGGTGGAATATCCACAGGTGATCAAAAGCATCAAGGTCAGGGAAAAAATCCCGCTCGAAAAACTGCCCGGACTTGCCGCGGAAATCAAAGCGTGTGAAAAAGAGCTGGACGGCTTCGGGCGCACCATTGTCAGATATTCCGGCACCGAAGATAAAATCCGGATTCTGGTCGAGGCCAAAGAACGCGCCGCGGTTGACAAGTGGACCGGACGGCTTGAGGCGGCAGTCCAGAAGGAACTCTGCTGATTTAATTATTATTCGGAGGAAACGGCTGTGAAAGTGAACGTGACTGATCTCGGGTCGCCGGTTGAAATGATGCCCGTCACCTGCTGCAGAAAATTTCAGGCGATTCCGGTTGCCGGCATCTCCCTTGAAGAACGCCTCGTCTGGATGTTTGAGACCAAAGCACCGGGCGCGGACTGGGTTATGGCAATCCGTCCCGACTTCTGGCCGTCGCCGTCCATGATCGCGCAGATTATGGAAACCGCCGACGGGATGATTATAACCAATGACGAAGGGCTGGAACTCGCACGGATGACGGTTGACGGCAAAGTGCCGGCAAAGACTGTCCGGATGGATAAGGAATCCATCCATATCAGATATCCATGGGATCTGCTGGCGGTAAATGAGAAAATCATCGGCGCAATCGAGCAAAACAATATCCAGGGCCTCGTCCGCCAGAATGTCACCATTGACGGCATTGTCCATCTCGGCGCCGGCTCCGTGCTGCTGCCGGGGGTTTATATCGAAGGCAAGGTCGTTATCGGCGAAAACTGCAAGATCGGGCCCAACTGCTATCTGCGCGGCAGCACTTATATCGGCGACAACTGCCATGTCGGCCAGGCGGTGGAAATCAAAAACAGCCTGCTGATGAACAAGGTCAGCGCCGGACATTTGAGCTACATCGGCGATTCCGTGATCTGCCCGC
>CAIJKT010000794.1 GCA_903821255.1 uncultured Lentisphaeria bacterium
CCGATGCGCCGGATTACGGCGGAGCCATCGGTTACGACGGCGAAAACGTCAACGGAGTAGATATCGTCCAGCCGGTGATGAATTTCGCGGAAACACATTACTTCACCCAGGGCAAGGTTACCACAACGTTCAAGCGAAAAGTAGCGGAGCTGACCGGCAAGGTCAATTCCGATGCTTTCCGTGGCTACGATCCGGGCGAAGTGTTGTTCCTGGGGGCCAGCGGCACACTGCGCGGCGACAAATCTACCTCCCTGTGGGAGATCAACTACCGGTTCGCGGTGTCGCCTAACCGCAAACAATTCAATGTCGGTGAGATCAGCGTTTCCAGCAAAAAAGGCTGGGATTACATGTGGGTGCGTTACACCGACAAGCCGGATAACGGCAAGGTGCTGAAAAAGCCTTCGTCAGTGTATGTCGAGCAGGTGTACGAAAGCGGCAGTTTGTCGAGTTTGGGGTTGGGGAGTTAACTCCTTGCAGAGAGAGACCGCCGCACCGGTTGCGACACCGGACCAAATCGCTGAAGCAATACATTGCTTACTACGTATTTATGCGGCGGTCTCCAATAAAAGATTATAACTCCCAATTCCCAAAAAGTCAAGGCCAGTCGTCGGTCCGACCGACAGCGTAGTTCCAGCCTGCGGCTGGCCGGTGTCAGTACGACTGACTGCGGAGTACCAGCCTGCGGCTGGCCGGGCTTGCCCGGATAAAACATAAGAAACGGGTGTTGCATGGGTGACTTAAAAAAAGTAAGCAGCGGGCAGAAATTCAAGCCGCAGTCAGGTGACTGGAATGCGTTCGTCGATGCGGCGCGGTATGTCCGGAACCAGCAGACTGGGTTTGCCGGAGAGACCGGCTCCAGGCAGCAGCGTTCAGGTATCATCCGCGCATACAATACTTCCGGCGATGATATGACGCTGTTTGCCCCGGTGATCATCGGCGACCCGGTCGTAGAAATCGACGATGAAGAATCCGCATTGGATTTTCTTGACGGCATTCCGATGTTCGAAATCGCTCCAATAGCGGAAGAGGAAGAACAGTCCAAGCCATTCTGCATTCTGCTGGAGCCCATCGATGATGATGAAACCGGCAAAGCCGTGATCGCCGGACTGGTCCCGGCGAAACTGTACGTGGAGAATTCCGAACACCAATATGCCGTTCCCGATACGGAAGATACATCGAGGTTGAAATCCGCCGAAAGCGGCTCGTGCCGGATTATCTGGAAAGCTGATGACAGCGATGAATGCTGGGCGCTTGTGCTGCTGGGCGGCGGCAGTGGTGCTACGGAATACAACGGACCGTTCAAGCTCGTAAAATCCGAAATTGGTCTGGAAGTAGTCAGCGGGATGGATGAGGAGGATGCTACTGCCGGTTATGCGATGCTGAATGGCGAAATCTTCCCGGTCGCAAGCGACTACGTGCAGGATTCCGGCGAAGGCTACGTGTGTTTGCAGTCGGACATCACTGATGACGGTACCGGCGAATATTCCCATGAAGAATCGTTTGTGATTACCGCGGAGCCATCCAATACAGAAGACACCCTGCAATATCCTATTGGCTACGTAATGACCGGCGATGACGGCGAAATAGCGCAAATCATTCAGTTCCATCATGCGCTGCCGCAACTGTGGTACTTCGGCGAATGTAAATCGGACGAGAGCGCTTCATCATGAAAAAGCTATGGCTGCAAAATAAAAAGTTGATTACCGAGAACAATATTCCGGTGCGCTGCCGCAACTGTCCGTGCGGACTGGACTTATGCGACTTGGCGCTGGACAGCACTGGTGGCGACGAGGGGTATGTCGCGGATTTTTCGCTGAAGCGCACCTCTTACGACACCCAGCTGTCGATCCGTTTTGCAACCTACTCGATCAAAGATCAACTACTAATCTGCGCCGACCCGATTGAGCCGTTTTCCGGCACGGCCTCGGCGGCGGCGATTTCCGGTACTGTGCTGTACGACTCCGGCTGCATATCGACCACCAGCGATCCCGATTACGAGCGTGTTATGCTGCCGAAAGAAACCAAAGTTGTGCGCATTATCGTCATTCCCAATTGTGAAGGAACGCGGGGAACGGTCTGGGCGCTGAAGGTCGTCTGCTGTTGTCCATGCACCCCGGAAAACATGGCAAGCTGCTGCCCGTGTTATGACAAATATCTGCTGTGGGAAGATGGTCTTCTCGAAGATTACCGCTCGGGTTGTTGCCCGTACTTGAAAGTCAACGGCAAAGGTATCTGCGGTCCGTGTCCTCTGGGTGAAGGTTCCGGCTCTGGAAGCGGCGGTTCAGGTTCGGGCGGCGGCGGAGGCTCTAGTTCGGGAGGCGGCGGAGGAGGCTCCAGTAGCGGCGGTGAGATCG
>CAIJKT010000795.1 GCA_903821255.1 uncultured Lentisphaeria bacterium
ATAAATAATTACCGAATTGAAGTGCGGTAATATTATTTAAATTTATTTCCTGCTCACTTGCTACGCAAAGATAAAAATAAGATGTATATATTATTATGTTCAACAGGAGGAAAATATGGCAGATAATAAAATAGGAAGCATTACCGTTAAAGGCGGCGGCATTCTCGGCAGCACGCGTAATGAAGAAAATTCTGTTCCTGTATTGTGCCTGAAAGGAATACTGGTTTTTCCTTATACCTTGACGCCCCTGGTAATCGAAGGTCAGGACAATGTCCAGATGATTACCAATGCCACCAATGAAAACCGTCTGCTTGGTATTTTCAGCGAATTACCGACCGATGAAATGCTCAGCGCGTCCGGAAATCAGCATAAGTTTGAGCCATTTGACTTTTTCGGCGCTAAGATTTCCCGTGTCGGGGTAGTCGCCCGCATCGTCAAGATGCTGAATTTTCCGGATGGCACTGTCCGGGTGCTGGTGAGGGGAATCAAGCGGGTGAGCATGCTTAGAACCACGCGCGACAAGGATTCAACCAAATGCGCGATGGTGGATGATGTGGTCGAGTCTAAAGATGACAGCATGGAAACTGCGGCGATGATTAAGAACAGCATCAACCAGTTTCAGGAGATTATTTCGTATTCGCCAAATTTCCCGGAAGAGCTGAAGATTGCAATATTGAATGTCAATGACAACTCCAGAGTAGTTGACCTGATGGCAGACACTTTGAATATTTCATTCATCGAAAAACTCAGTATCCTGACCTTGCCGACTCTGCATGAAAGGCTGCAACTGCTGACTATTCTGCTCAATCGCGAAGTGGAAGTCCTGCATCTTGGCTCCGAGATACAAAGTCAGGTGCATAATGCCCTGTCGCGCTCGCAGCGCGAGTTTTTTCTGCGGGAACAGCTCAAAACCATCAAAAAGGAACTGGGTGAAGAGAATCGCAATCCCGATGTCATTGCAATTGAAGAGAAGCTGAAGACATTGAAACTGCCGGAAAATATTGAAAAAGTGGTGCGCAAAGAACTGGAGCGGCTGGAAGTCATTCCTCAGGCCTCCGCGGAATACCATGTGGCCTATAACTATATAGACTGGCTGGTTTCGGTGCCGTGGAGCATTTTCTCCGAAGACCGGCTTGACCTCAAGGAAGCTGCAAAAATACTTGATCATGACCATTACGGGTTGAAGGACATAAAAGAGCGGATACTTGAATTTCTGGCTGTGCTTAAACTGAAAAAAGACCGCAAATCACCGATACTGTGTTTTATCGGCCCGCCGGGAGTAGGTAAAACTTCACTGGGGCAGTCTATTGCCAGGGCGATGCAGCGTCAGTTTGTCAGAATGTCGCTGGGCGGAATCAAGGATGAAGCCGAAATCCGGGGACACCGGCGGACCTATGTCGGTGCGCTTCCCGGCAGAATTATCCAGGGGCTGAAAAAAGCAGGAACTGCCAATCCGGTATTTATGCTTGACGAAATTGACAAACTTGGCAGTGATTACCGGGGCGATCCGGCTTCCGCAATGCTGGAAGTGCTGGACCCTGCGCAAAACAAATCATTTAACGATCACTTCCTGGAACTGGATTTCGATTTGAGTTCAGTGATGTTTATCGCCACTGCCAATATAACGGACACGATTCCCGGACCGCTGCTGGACAGAATGGAGATCATTCATCTGCCCGGTTATACCGGATATGAAAAGAAGCAGATTGCCCGGCATTTTCTCATTCCAAGACAGTTCAAAGAAAATGGCTTGAAGTTGCGTCAGATCAGTTTTGCCGATGACGCAGTTGACGAGATCATTAATTATTACACCCGTGAAGCCGGGGTGCGCACCCTTGAACGGATGATCGGTACTATTTGCCGTAAACTCGCCAGAAAAATTGTCGAAGGCGAAGTGAAGGATAAGGTAAAGACGATTATTGCCCAGGCTGATGTCAATTCATATCTCGGCACTCGCAAATTTCTCATGGATGAAGCTGACCGCAAGCCGGAAGTAGGCACTGCGACCGGCATGGCCTGGACCAGCGCCGGCGGTACAATTCTGCCGGTTGAAGTAACCATGATGCCGGGCAAGGGTAATCTTAAACTCACCGGCAGTCTTGGCGCAGTCATGCGCGAGAGTGCTGAAGCCGCCTTCAGTTATATCCGCAGCAACAGCAGCATGTTGAAAGTCAATGACGATGTTTTCGAAAAGAACGATTTTCATCTTCATGTGCCTGACGGCGCAACTCCGAAGGACGGCCCTTCGGCAGGCGTCACCATGGCGGTGGCTCTGGCATCCTTATTGATGGCGGCGCCGTCCAGGCCATCACTGGCGATGACCGGAGAAATCACGCTCCGGGGAAAAGTAACCCAGGTTGGCGGCATCAAGGAAAAAGTAATTGCGGCGTTGCGTTCAGGGGTGAAAACCGTGCTTATGCCGGAGTCCAACCGCAAAGACCTTGAAGATATTCCAGCCTACATCAAAGACAAACTGGAGTTCAAATTCGTGGACAATGCCCAGGATGCGATTTCATACGCGCTGGGTGCTGGCAGAAAAAGGAAGAAATGACAAATTCATTGGTCAAAATGCTGCTGCCGCTTCTGCTTTTCACTATCATGATTCCAGCGGTGAGTGCAGAAAACCGGCTTGATAAGCTGGATTCTAAAGCTTTTCTGCTTAAAGCCCGCAACCCGGATAACCGCACATGGTGTACCATGGACGGCAAGGTGATCCACCGTAAAAGCGGCCTGGATACGGTCAGCGCCCCATTATACCTGGGTATTGCTTTCAATCCTGACCGGATGCTGGCACAGGTTGTGATTGATAATAAAGAAGGATATACGCTCGGGCAGGCCTACAGCGGGAATGACAGCACTACGGTTATTCCTTTGAACCCGGCCGGATACAAGAAATCAATGCTGAGCGAATTCGGTTTGCGGGCGCAGGATCTTTCCATGAGCTTTCTTTACTGGAACCTTGAGCGAGAACTGGGGCGGGAAGATATCAAAGGCTCGGAATGCCGGGTATTCATCCTGCGGGAACCCCGGAGCGGCGAGATCGCCAAAGTCTACATTAACAGCCAGTACTGTTTTCCGATGAAAGTCGAATGGTTCAAAGATAAATATGTTGAAAATGAGGAACCATACCGGACGCTTGAAGCAGCTTCATTCAAGAAAGAAAAAGATTTCTGGATAGTGAATAAATTGAAACTGTATGGTCCCGGCTGGCGGACCAATGTCGAATTTGCCAATATTGATGTCGGCGTAACTGCGGAAAATATTCCTTCAAAACTTTTCAGAGAACTGCCGGATATTGTAAAGTAACTACCGGTGATGCCTTACTTGGGATTGCCCAACTGCTGCTGAAGTTTTAAGGCTGATTCGTAATAGGCCAGTGAGGCGGCAGAATTCTTTTGTACCGCGGCATTATCTTTCAGCAGACTTGACACCCTTTTCTGAGTATCAATGGCTTTCTGCAGCATCCCGCATTTATAATAGATCAGCGCCAGAGTATTTAAGCAGGCGGATTTCTGTTCCTCGGTACCGTTTTTTTCGATTGCCTGGCATGCTTTATCGGCTGCTTTCCAGGCTATTTCCAGTGTGCCCGGCAGATACGGGAAACGGTCTGTCAGTGTCAATGCCAGGTTATTAAGCTGATCCGGATTATCCGCAAAATTGACCATAAAAGTTTCAGCGGCAGGTAACAATTCTTTAGTGAATGCCGGGTATCTGGCGATAAAATCTATTTTGATGAAGTTGAATCTGGCTATTTTCGGGTTCTCCTTTATCATTTTTGACAGGAACTGTATTGCTTCATCTGTTTTCTCATCATTTTCGTAAGCAAACATCATAGTTCTGAAGGCAAAACCGTCTTCTGAATCAATCTCAAGGATGCGTTGCGCAATTGATCTTACCATCTCGTTTTTCGACTGCATCATGGCAATCTGGAGTTCCTGGGTAAGTTTCGAAATTTCCCGCTGTTTCGACAGATTGAAGCGCCCCGTGTAAAATTTATCCAGTACCGTCGGCAAGTCTATAGCTTCGCCGCTCCAGATAATCTGATTGCCGTTGCCGATGATGAATACTTTGGGGAATATCCGGCTTTCGCCCATATAAGTTAATGTGGAAATGCTCTGGTCGTCCAGCACTATTCCAAAGTTCATTGTCGGATTGGACTCTATAAACTTTGTTACAGTATTTTCATCTTCACGGGTAACCGCAATGACTTTCAGACCCTGATCGCGGTATTTCTTCTGCAGATACATGAGCAGCGGGACTGCCTCGCGGCAGGGGCTGGACCAGGTTCCCCAGAATACTATGGCAAAAAGCTTTTTGTCGGCGTTCTTGTCTTTTTTATCGAATTCGATCTTGACCGGCCCGTTCATCAACCATTTGGAAAGCTTCAGGGCAGGGGCTTCGCTTTCAGATTCCAGCGCGGAAGAAGGGAATCCCGCAAATAAACAGACTACGAGCAGCGATAATACCAGTACAGCTTTATTCATCATGCACCTCCGGCATTCAAAATTTTAGAGGCTGGGGAAAAATTCCCGAGTCGGTCGGTTCAGCTCAAATATTCTGGCTACTTTCAGCAGTTTCTCCTCCTGCATTGCCGGTGCTATAAACTGTACGCCAACCGGCAATCCGGTTTCCGGACAGATGCCGGCCGGAACGCTGATGCCGCAGTTTCCGGAAAGATTCAGTGCGATAGTGAAGATGTCCGCCATATACATCTGCAGCGGATCGGATTTTTCTCCGAACTTAAACGCTGTTGTGGGTGTAACCGGCGTAAGGATCACATCGCATTTGGTGCCGGCGTTTTCAAAGTCCTGACGGATCAGGGTGCGTACTTTCTGGGCGCGCAGGTAATATGCGTCATAATAGCCGCTGCTGAGCACATAAGTGCCGAGCAGAATGCGCCGCTTCACTTCGTCGCCGAAGCCTTTGCCGCGGGATTTGAAATAGGTCTGAATCAGGTCCGGGCTTTCCGCCCTTGCGCCATAACGGATGCCGTCAAATCTGGCCAGATTGGCGCTGGCCTCAGCGGTCGCGATAATGTAATAGGTGGCGATTGCATATTTGGCATGCGGCAGCGAAACTTCCACCGTTTCGGCCCCAAGATTCTTAACCGTTTCAACTGCCTTGTCAATGGCTTGTTTGACTGATGGCGTCAAGCCTTCTCCATTGAAATACTCTTTCGGAAGACCGATTTTTAGACCTTTCAAGGTTTCATTACCGGCTGCGCGGACGGCATCGGCAAAGCCTTGACAGGGGGCGGGCAGCGATGTTGAATCTTTCGGATCGTGTCCGCCGATGGAGTCGAGTATGATTGCGGCGTCAAGTACATCGTGTGCCATCGGACCGATTTGATCGAGCGATGAGGCGAAAGCGACCAGACCGTAACGGGAAACTCTGCCATAAGTGGGTTTAAGTCCGACAATTCCGCAGAATGCCGCCGGCTGACGGATAGAGCCGCCGGTGTCTGAACCGAGTGAAACCGGCACTTCAGAAGCAGCAACGGACGCGGCGGAACCGCCGCTGGAACCGCCTGGAACACAATTCAAGTCCCAGGGATTGGCGGTTTTCTGGAATGCACTGTTCTCGCAGGACGAGCCCATGGCAAATTCGTCCATGTTGAGCCGTCCGGCCGGAATAAACCCTTTGGCCTTCAGTCTGGCAACAACCGTGGAATCATATGGCGAAACAACGGGTTCAAGTATTTTTGAAGCACAACTGCAAGTCTGCCCCTGGGTGACAATGCAATCTTTAATGCCGACAGGAATACCATCGTATGGACTTAACGGTTTGCCGGCAGCGCGCCGCTTATCGGATTCACCGGCGCGGGCCATAATATCGGCCTCATCTATTTTCAGGAAGGCTTTGACCTTACCGTCAACGCTTTTGATCCGGTCCAGATATGATTGGCATAGTTCAACCGCAGTACAGGTCCCGGTGTTAAGCGCATCGGCGGCTTGAGCAACGGTCATTTTTTTGATATCAACTCTCATTTTATGCCATCCCTTCGCCCGGCAGAACTTGCGGTACTTTTAGCTGCTCTTCGTCAACAGTAGCGGGTGCGTTGGCCAGCATCGCTTCGCGGCTGAACGGCATTCCGGCACGGTCTTCGCGCCAGACATTGGTCATCGGGACGGCGTGAGCGGTCGGCTCAATGCCATCCACATTCAGTTCGCTGAGCTGCTCGATATAGCCGATAATCGCCTCCATATCATGCTGGAGACGTTCTTTGTCAGCCGGATCCAGTTCAATCCTGGCGAGGCTGGCGATGTACCCGACATCAATGCTGCTGTTGGCTCCCATAACTGCTGATTCCTGTAAAACGGATTATTTGCTGTGTTCCAGAGCGAGTGTAACTGTCACCTGATCACAGACTTCAGACGGGCCGAAGTACTGGATCGGGCCGGGATAGATATATTCGCTGCTGACTGCCCACTGGTCGCGATTTTTCGCGAAGAAT
>CAIJKT010000796.1 GCA_903821255.1 uncultured Lentisphaeria bacterium
TAACCAGACGGACAGCCGTCCGACTCCGATACTTTGGAGTGCCGTTGAGCAGAATGTCTTTAAGTTTTACAAACATTTTGGACACCACATCTGCACATTTTGGACAGCCCCGCGCCAGCATAACCAGACGGACAGCCGTCCACTCCGACACTTTGGAGTGCCGTTGAGCATAATGCTTTTGCTTTTTGCCTTCTGATTTCCCGGTTTTCATTCTGACTCCTGTCTCTTGTCGCCTGACTCCTGTCCTTTTATATATAGTAAATTTGTCAACTGAAACGGCAACAGGAAGGTCAAAAAAGGCTTTTCTTCGGACTGGTTATTTTGCATCTCCCGACCATTAAAAATGGAGCGGCGGAAGGTATTGTTCCAGGGCTGCCAATTATTTTTACGGCTTTTTTATCAAAAAAAGAATATTGCTATTGACAAATTTCATTAAATCATGTATACTATTAGTATTGTTACTAGTAATATGTCTAATATTAATGGTGGTGTGATATGGCTTCCGAGCTTTCAATGTATCAGAAAATTACTGATGATATCAGAGGGGCGATAGACTACGGGGTTCTCAAGCCCGGCGATAAAGTTCCTTCCGTCAGCGCCTTAAAAGGCAAATATGGCGTCAGCCATATTACCGCGCTTCGGGTTTACAAGGAACTGTCCGATTTGCGCTATGTGCAGCAGAAACGCGGCTGCGGTTATTTTGTCCGCAGCAATGAAGAGTTAAAGCGCCCGGCCTTTACCGGTAATATCGGTTGTTTTATCCGCCCGCTGCGCGGCTACGACAGCAAGGACAATTATTTTAATGACATAAACCTGGGAATTCAAACGGAAATTTGCAGTCGTCATATCAACCTGCTTACCAGTCATACCGTGCTGCCGCTGAACCAGCGCCCGGTAAGCGACGCCTCGCTGGAACATATTGTTGATGCCATGCTGGAAATGACGGACAGGGTGGACGGCTATCTGGTGGATGAACGGATAACTGATGACATGCTTCAAAGGGTTCTGCGGCATACCGGCAAACCCATGGTCATCGTAAACCGCCTGAGTGAATTGCCGGTGGATACGGTCACGCCGCCGAACCGGGAAGGCGTCATCAAAGGACTCGACACCGCAGCCAGAATGGGCTACAGCAGTTTTATTTATTGTAATCAGGGTACAGCTCAAACCAACTTTCAGGAGAGGTTTGCGGCGTTCAAAAGTTTTGTCGCCGAAAACAATATTCCTGACAGCCGGATCGCAATCGTGGACGGATGCAGCCTTAATCCGCTGGCGGAAACCCTCGCATTACTGGAAAAAGGAATAAAACAGCTTAAGCCGCAGGGCAGGATACTGATAGTTGTACCGGCTTCAATCGGGCAGGAATGCCTTGACTGGCTGCCGACCCGGAATCTGCTCCCCGGCAAAGATATCGGAGTGTTGTGTACTGACGGATTCGGCTACAGCAGTTTCAAAAAACCGGAAATGACCTCTGTATTGTCAAAGCCTGAGCAAATAGGGGCCATGGCGGTGGACCGGCTGCTTCGGCGCCTCTCCGAGGAAACAAATGCCGACCCTAAAAATTATTCCCCGGAGGCAACTTTTTCATTCGGTGAAACTATTTAGCGTTAAAATAAGGTTTTTCTGAAAATTATAAAGAACATAAGGAGATAATAACAATGAACAAAACGACGGAAAAGGCAAGAATTGAAAACCCAAAAGAAGGAGAATGGAAAATGAATGTGATGCCGGAAAAAACAAAGCTGCGGGCTCCCGCGGCAACTCAGGGCGACAGCGGCAGAAAGTTTTTTACACTCATAGAACTCCTGGTGGTCATAGCGATCATAGCAATCCTGGCCGCAATGCTGCTGCCGGCGCTGAATAAAGCGAGAAATAAAGCCAAGGCCGCCGGCTGCACCAATAATCTTAAGCAGGTCGGCCAGTTTGTTGCTTTCTATCAGACTGACTGGAATGGCTATTTTCCGAAGCAGATTGGAAATGGTACTTTTTTCGATGATTTGCAAACATACACCCATATACAGTTTATAGATATGATAAAGAAAAAAACTGTTTTTACTTGTCCGGCAGATGATTACCGGATAAACCGGTTCAATGTATCTGATTCAACAACCTGGTATATGCATGCCAGTTATGGGCAAAACAATTATATGCGACGGGATGATGCCACCACTATCACAGCGCCCATGAGAAAAGGCATTATGAAAAACCCATCCACCCTGATTTACATGATAGACGTATATTCCGTTACAGCAGGGCGGGAAGGGTGGCCTCTGCTGTTCAGCGGAAATTTCTATCCATTTTCAGCGGCCGCGGCAACTGATCAGGCTGTTGATTTCCGTCATCAGGCATATGCCAATGCAATATGGGCCGATCTTCATGTATCTCAAGTAAAAAAGGACTCTCTTTACGGGTCTGGCCATAAATACGTATACTAATAATAAACGATGGTTAATATAATTACAGATTGGGAATTGAAATGAATGTCTTCTTTACCAAAGCTGCATATTGTGCAGCCGTGGCGGCGATAATTGGAACTGCGTTTGCCGGCGAAGCAACTGCCTCCCGTTGCGTGAAACTTGACAATGAAAAGCAGTTGACGCTGGCGGCAGATGGAATGCCGGAATGCGAGATCGTCGTTCCGGAAGGCTCCAGCCCGACCAGTAAATTTGCGGCGCAGGAGCTGCAAAGTTTCCTGGAACAATCCACCGGAGCGAAAATTCCACTGACGGACAAGGCGGCCGGCAGCAAAACCGCAATCATCATCGGGGACAACACTCTGTCCGCCGCCGCCGGGATTGAAGTTAAAAAACTGCCGCGCGACAGTTTTGTCATCAGGTCGGCCGGCAACCGGATTTACATTGCCGGCCGGGATGATCTGAACGCAGACCCGCGCAAGACCGTTAACGAAGGCGTCTGGGGACAGTTATATGAGCGGGGAACATTGTTTGGCGTATATGATTTTCTGGAAAGGTTTGCCGGAGTGAGATTTTATTTCCCCGGTCCAACGGGAACGATTGTGCCGAAACATAAAACTCTGTCCGTGCCGGCGATGGATATTATCGAAAAGCCGGATTATACCGTCAGGGAGTTGTCGATTTATTCCGGCGCATGGTATGAGCCTGGTCAGCCTAATGATGGCTGGGCCGGACGCAATTTGAGCAGTTACCGCTTGCGCAGCAGGACAGATTATATTCCAAATTGTCACGGGCTGTCGCGGCTGGGTTATCTGACCCGCTTCGGCACAAGCCATCCGGAATATTTTGCTTTGATGAGCAACGGTCAGCGGCATAACAATCCGGCCTTGCCGCATCCCGGTCAGCTCTGTTTCTCCAGCGGCGTCCGGGAAGAGATTTATAAGGATGCGGAAGCGTTTCTGACCGGCAAGACCGCCGAGCAGCGCGGCGTGAAGACTGAACGTTTCGGCTATTGCTGGGATGCGTCGGGATTTCAGCCGGGATACTTCAATATTATGCCGCAGGACAGTTTTTACGAATGTACTTGTCCGGAATGCCGGAAACATTTTTCCAAGGGGCCGCAGGCCATTTCTGACTTCATCTGGGGATTTGCGGTTGAGACCGCGGAACGTCTGAAGAAAAACGAGATTCCGGGTTATGTGACCATGATGGCTTATCCGCCGTACATTAATCTGCCGAATGTAAAAATTCCGGACAATATGCTGGTAATGGTTGCCGAACGCGGGCCGTGGAATGAATCACTGCCGGAGATTCAGGCGAAAGATGACCGGGAGATTGCCGGCTGGGTGAAGAAAACCGGCGGCAGGGTCTGGCTCTGGACTTATGCCAATAAAGAAGGCGGCCTGGGAATTCCCGGCATTCCCAGCCTGACGCCCAATTGCATCGGTTCGTATTTTAAACGGCACAAGGAGAATATTTTCGGCGCTAAATTACAGACGGAAGTTGACCAGTATATATTCAATTACTTGAATTTTTATGTGTTCAGCAAAGTTGCGTGGGATAATTCAACCGACGTTGCCGCTCTGTTGAATGAACACTATCGCCTGATGTTCGGCCCGGCGGCTGATACCATGCACAAAATCTATGAACGGTTTGAAGGCATATGGTTGAAAAAAATAGCCGGCAAGCCGGTGGATACTCCGGAAGGTCCGGTCTGTATTGCCCCGTCCGAATATGAGTTGTGGAACAAAATTTATTCGCCGGAAGAACTTGCTTCGCTTACGGCATTGTTTGATCTGGCGGAGAAGCAGACCGGCAATGACCCGGAAGCGCTGAAACGAGTCAAATTCATCAGGAGCAATTTTCTGGATGCTTTAGTCAGGAATGCCCGGGAATACAATGCTAAAAAAGGCGCAATCGCGGATTTGATTTTTAATGTGAAAGACATTCCCGTCGGCGGGAAAATAACTCTGGACGGAAAACTTGATGATCCGGCGTGGAAAAACAGCGCGGTAATACTCTTGTCGCCTTTTAACCAGGGAAAAATGCCGGTAAAGACAACTGTCCGCGGTTTGAAAGACAAGGATTATATCTATTTCGCCTTTGACTGCGAAGAGCCGGAAATGAAAAATATCATCGCAAGCAAACGCGATAATGACGACCCTAATATCTGGCGGGACAGTTCAGTGGAAATATTTCTCAATCCGTCCGGCGACCGTAAAAAATATTATCAGATCCTGGTTAATGCCGCCGGCAGCGTCAGCGATTTGCAGAATGATAAAATAGGCTCCGGCAGCGGCCCGGCGGACTGGACCTGGAACAGCGACGCCATCGCCAAAACAGTCAGGGAGGACGGGCGCTGGACAATGGAAATTGCCATTCCGGTAAAGAAGCTGCCGGGATTCAATCAGGAAGGCTTCCCGGCAAATTTCAACCGCAACCGGATACTGGATAAAGGCAACGATTATATCACCCTTTATACCTGGAGCCCGTTCCTGCGCAACGGCTTTCACGACCTGCAGAATTTCGGCAGCCTGCGGTTCGGCGAAATCAAGGAGGAGATCTCAATTCTTGATAACGGCGATTTCTCCGCTCCTGTGCAGGGCCGGATGATGGGGCAATGGTATGGCGATCAGGCGA
>CAIJKT010000797.1 GCA_903821255.1 uncultured Lentisphaeria bacterium
ATGTATATTCAAAAAATGACGAACTACAGTTATTTTGATATTTGAACAATAGAATTGGATAGAATTCAACTAAAATCCAAGGACTTGTTTATTTATTTTGTGCATGGGAAAGACGATTCAATAATAACGCGATTCCAAGGACACTGCGTTTGTATACGATAAAGATCAAGCATATTTCAGCAGTTTATTGATGAGTTTAACTGTGATGCCGACCTCATCGCTGTAACCGTCCGCGCCGATTTTCATTCATCAATGTAGTCAAGTTGCTGGCAAATGGAAATCTATCTAATGTCCGGATTCGCGATATTTGCCAGGCGGTATTTCGGTGTTTTTCTTGAACGATTGGGAAAAGGCATAGACATCGGAAAAGCCCAGCCGGTCTGAAATTTCCTTGATGCTCTGTTCCGAATGCAGCAGCATGTTTTTAGCGGTTGAAATCTTTAATTCCACCGCATATTTCAGCGGGGAAATCCCATAAGCTTCTTTGAATTTCCGGCAGAGATGTTCCGGCGACATAAAAAAACGTTGACCTAAGTCTTTCAGATTTAAATTCTCATTAAAATGCTTCTCTATAAAAGATTTGACCTTGTCCAGTACATTATCTTGCCTGGCTAAATCTTTTCCCATAAAAACTTCACTGTATAAAAACTCAAACATGCTCATTACACCTTTAAATACCGGCAGCATGCTTCCTGATAAATTCTTAAACAGAATGCTCAACTGACGGAAATGCTGATCCAGTACCGTCATTTTAGAATCATTCAGCAATGTCACTGCTGGTATCAACACATTATCAACTCCTGAATAATATGTCATTAGCTGATTCCAGTCGCCGCAGAAAACCCCTGACGAGTTTTCCAGACTGAACGTCAATTCGTGATACACGGTTTCTCCGTGCATCTGCGTCTGAAACGAATGCAAATCCCCTGGCGAAGTCATCACCAGCATTCCAGGCAGCGATTCCGTCTCTTCTCCATTTAACAAGATGCTGTTCCGGTCACCATCCGCAGTGTAAAACACGATATGGAACACATTGTGAGCATGAGAACCTGAAAGCCTCCGCAAAGCATGCCGGGGAATTTCCGCCAAATGAAAAGTCTGAATCCGGAAAAAGAAAAAACCTTCCGCACTGTTGATGCTCAACAGTTGTGAATCCGGTATCCCATGCCCTGTTCTTAAATATTCAAAGTAAGCAATCATAATCAATCTTCAACAAATTTATATCAATTTCAAACATTTATCTTTCTTTAATATGGTACTATAATTAATAATGTACAACAAATCAAAGAGAGTTTTAAATGAATTCCAGAGAAATAGTCTATGCCAACCTTGAACACTGCAATCCGGCGCGGCCCGGTCTTACTTTCGACAATAACCGCATTGACGATATGTGCTACGGTTGTTCCGGATATCCCCAAGGCTATACGCCGAAAAGATGGGCGGAAGGACAATATGAATATTACGATGATATGTGGGGCAATACCTGGGGGCGCATGATCGACGGCTGCGCAGCCGGGGAAATCTTCAAGCCGGCGATTGAAGACTGGGCGCAGTTGAAAGACTATCAGGTACCGCAATACGATTTTGAGGAAGCAGTCAACTGTTACCGCAATGGATTCGTGAACGGAGCGGATAAATTCAAACTGGCCTGGATGCCCGGCTGGGTGTTCGCCTCATCGCGCTACCTGCGGAAAATGGAAATATATCTGATGGACCTGCTGCTCTATCCTGAAGAACTAAAGCAACTGCATGAAAAAGTGGCAGGAGTTTTTGAACAGTTGATCCGGGCGGCGGGCAAAGCCGGGGCCGAAGGCATTGTCTTTTGCGAAGATATGGGCACCCAGAACGGACTGCTGTTCTCGTCTGCATTGTGGCAGGAATATTTTGGCAAACTGTACCGCAGACTTTTCGGTTTGGCCCATGGATGCGGGATGAAAGTATTCATGCACTCCTGCGGCCAGAACCGCCAGATACTGGAACCGCTGCTGCAAGCCGGA
>CAIJKT010000798.1 GCA_903821255.1 uncultured Lentisphaeria bacterium
TCATCGTCGCAGAGCCGCCCCGGCGCGAAGGGATTCACATAAGCCCATTCGCCGCCTGCAAGGATGCCTTTCAGATAGAACCCTTCAAGGTTGCCGTCCTGTCCGGCCTCCTGTCTGGCGAAAGTGCTTTGCAACGGTGTCTTGAAGTCCGCCAGCCAGCTTATTTTATCGTTGCTGATTTCGCCTTTGCCGCCGCGGATCAGGACTCTGGGCGATCTGATCCAGGCGAAGTATTGGTTGCCGGTGAAGTCATAGACCCCGAGTTTGCCGCCGAAGTCGAGGGTGGCTATGGACTGGCTGGATTCAATGATTTTCTCCTGTTTCGGGGGGCCGCCGCGTCCGGCTCCTTCTACCAGCGGAGATTTGAATGAAATGCCCTTAATCACTGCGTCTTCAAAATTTATTCCCAGGAAGCGTCGGATGAGGCTCATCCCGTGATAATCATGCGCCACCGAGACCTGGGCCTGGGAGACGTCACCAAGCCTGCCCGACTTGATGAGGTTCAGGCGCGCCGCGTGGATCGGCTGGAGCGCATACTGCTCGGCCACTTGAATCCTGGCGGACGCGCCAAGCGTCTGATAGAACGCGTTGAGAGCGTCCGCGGACCTCGCCGGCGGCGTCTCCAGCAGTACCGGAATTTTTCTGGCGGCAAGTTCGATGGACAGGGGAGCCGCCGCATCCGGATGCACACTGACAAGCTGGAAAGCGGCCTTCGAACTCTTCAACAGTTCATCCATGGTTCTGAACGTCCTGACGCCCCAGGCAGCCTCCAGCGCCGCCCCTTTCGCCGGATCGCGCACCAGCATGCCGTCCACATGAAACCGCTCCGGAAGCGCCCGCGCTATCCTCAGATAGAACTCCGCCCTCCAGCCGCCGCCGACAATGCCGAACTCAACTGGTTTTTCCATCGCTCAATCTCCCGCGTAAGTTTCTATAAGGCAATGTTATTTTTTAGTGATGGTCAGTTTCACTTTGTATGCGGGAGTTTCGAGGATATACACCGGCTGGCCTAATTTAATAGTTATTGACGAGGAGCTGCCGATATCTGTATATTGGAAGCTTCTTGAATTCTTGCCGGCGTCAACTGCGGCAGGAACTTTGAAGCTGATTTTATAATCAATGGAATAGCTGTCCGCTGAAGTCTTCCTTATATTATCCCCGTTGAATTGAAAGAATGTCTTTGCCGCAATGTCATTTTCCAGTTTTTCCTGGAATGAATCAGAAACGGCAAGTTTGTCTTTGGACACAATCGCGGAGAGGGTGTCAAGCGCGGCCCCGTTCTTTTCAACGTCTATTTTGACCAGTAAATTCTCGGGTTGAGACTGCTTATCCGGATGCTTGACGTCACTTATGAAGCTGATACAGCCAGGCAGCAGGAAAAGACAGACGGCAAAACAACAAAATAAGGTTATGACTTTTTTCATTTGATATTCTCCAATTACTAATTATTCGATCAGTTCAGGAAATAAAATAATATGTGCCGGGTGAAATGCAAGCATTGAAATACCTGGGACAGTTTGCAAAAAATATGTTTTTTGCCGCTATTTTCAAGAAAAAACCTTATTAATCATCGCCATTAAATCTGCCTTCTTAATCGGCTTGGCGATGTAATCATCACAACCCGCCTGCATGGCTTTTTCTCTTTCTTCGGGCGTTGCATAAGCGGTTTGGGCAATAACCGGAATATCGGGGAATTGCCGCTTAATTTTTTGCGTGGCTTCGATTCCGTCCATGATCGGCATTTTCAGATCCATTAAAACCAGATTGTATCTGTTTTTTGAGGATAATTCAACGGCTTTCAGTCCATTGATGGCGTGGTCGATTCTTTTCACTTTACCTCTTAACAGAAATTCGAGATACAGATAATTGTCCGGCTCGTCTTCGGCAATTAGAACGGTAAAATCCTTCCAATCTCTTTGGACAGGTTCAGGTAAAACTTGTTCGCTATGCGGTTTATCGGATTTTTCGACAGGGATGGTGAAATAAAAGCGCGAGCCCTGGTCGGGTACCGAGTTTACTCCAATCTTTCCGTCCAGCAATTCGATCAGCTCTCTGGCAATGTTCAAGCCCAATCCGGTTCCGCCGATTGCGGCGGAAATTACTTTTTCCCCGCGATAAAAAGGCTCAAAAATTCTTTTCTGCTCGCGTTCAGGGATCCCGATGCCGGTATCTTTTACGTAGAATTCAATATTCCCGTTCTGCATATCAAATCCAATCTCCACGCCGCCTTTTAACGTGTATTTCACGGCGTTGGATGCCAGATTGATAAGAATCTGCTTTATTTTATCCGCATCGGACCGGATGACCATGTTCTTATATTGTGCCGGGATATTTACCGTCAGGTCAAGTTCTTTTTTTAATTTAGGCAGATTAAACATCTGGTAAACATCTGTAACCAGTCCGGCGGGTTTGAATTCAGTGTTGTTGACGGGCAGTTTTTCGCTTTGCAGCCGCGA
>CAIJKT010000799.1 GCA_903821255.1 uncultured Lentisphaeria bacterium
CCGATCTCTTCCACGACCGGGGTTTTGCCGGTGCCGCCGCAGCTAAGATTGCCGATGCTCACCACCAGACAGCCGATCGCGCGGTTCCGGATAATGCGCTTATCGTAAAGCCATAATCTGAACTGGACCACCGCCCGGTAGAATCGCGATATGACGAAAAGCAGCATCAGCATGAGCTGATCTTTCGGGGTCGTCCGTTTCCCGATAATCAGTTCAAGAAAATACTGTTCAAAATTTTCATTAAACTTTGAGGACATCGATGCCGCTTTCTAAAATATATTGTATTTTTATAACCCGATAATTTACAGCGTTAATCCGCATTTCGCAACCGGCATACATGCTGCCGGAATGTTTTTCAGACATTTTGGACATTCAGGACTCCATCTGTGCAGAATCACTTTAAAACGATGAAAGACACAAACGCACAGAGAGAATCTTCTTTTCAACATGAACATTTTAGACATGCCATACCCTCATTCTGGGCTCCAGCCGTCCGTGACGGACGACACTACGGGAACCAGCATTTTGGACAATTTGGACAACGGGTCCGCAGTCCGCAGTTGCGGCAGACAGTTCTTTTTACACATTTTGGACAACCCGCGTCCGTGATGGACGACACTACAGTAACCATCATTCTGGACAATTTGGATAACGGGGCAGTATCCCGCAGTCGCGGCAGACGCTCTTTAATGATGAACGCGAGATACCCATTTTGTGCGCGATCTGACAGTCGGTCAGACCGTCGGATGCAAAGTTCATTGCGCGTTCCGAAAAACTTTCGTCGTACTTTGATTCAGCCATGATACCAGTCTCCTGATTTTTTATTGCTTTCGCGCTGTCACCCCGTCGCAACACGCGTATACATATAGTAAAGTTGTCAATGCATAGCGGCATAAAGAATTAATACACAATAGTTTAAACGCTCCCAGATATGATCTTTCTTAATGCTGGACATACAAAAAAACACGGAAGTAATCAATTAAATTCCAGCATATTCCGAGTGTTCCGTGATTATTGCCTTATTGAAACAGCATAACATTTAGAATTGATTCCCTGCCAAAAAGACGGAAAAATTAAACCATTAAGCGATTTTGCCTATTGACAAACAGGCTGGAATACATTATAATAATAGCAGTGTTACAAGTGTATTACAGCAATGGCATAATTATGATTGAAACTAAACATACTGAAATCTCCAGGCATCTGGAAGAAAGAATTAACACCTGTCAGGAGCTTGACAGGCTGCCTTCGGTAAGGATGCTTTCGGAAGAGTTAAAAGTATCTACCAGGACAATTAGCAAGGCGTTGAAGTCTCTTATCTCAAAAGGTTTGATTATTCCCGGTCCACGCGGATGTCAAATTAACCGCCATAAGAATATTCGTCGCAAGACCAGCGTTGTCGGCATATTCGTTAGCGACAGTAATTTTAAGATCAGCCCGGACCCGCTTTGCGAATCGCTGAAAGCGCGTATTCGCCAGGATGGCTTGGAGCCGCTGATAATGAATGCTTCTGATCCTAATCAATTCGACAATATAGACTTCTGGTCATCGAACTGGGTTGAGGGCTATATTTTCATTTATGGTTCAATCAACAAGGAACTTGTCCACAAACTGAAACAGCACGGGGTGCCGTTTGTTCTGGCCAACCGGCTGCCGGATGAATGCGGCGCCCACTGGGTAGACTTTGACAATGTCGGCGGGCTGCGCAAGGCGGCTGAATATCTTTACGGCAAGGGGCTG
Organism: uncultured Lentisphaeria bacterium; assembly: GCA_903821255.1. The sequence continues at coordinate 1,741 of CAIJKT010000799.1, forward strand.
CGGAAAATCGCCGTGGATATCGAGCCGTTCTATATGCCTACTTATCAGGAATATATGGTTAATGCCTGGAAGCAGGCCGCGACAGAAATGAAAATTTACCGTCCGGAATATTTTTTATCGAAGCCCGTATTGTCCAGGGATTCTGTCATGGAACACGCCCAATATTTTTTAAACCTGCCGGAAAGACCGGAGGGAATTATTCTATGGCATAGTTCCGCATCAATCTTCGAGTCTGAATTCAGGAAGAACGGGATATCTTATCCGGAGAATATCCAGTTCGTCGAATACGACAGAGGCCTTCCTATGGCTGACGGAAGCCCATACCCATATTGTTCCATCAGTTATTCGCTGTTAGCGCAGAAAGTATGGTCACTGTTCAAAAAGATAGTGGAAAACCCTGCCCAGGAAACCGTAAACCAGTTAATTGACATCGAATTAAAAAATAGTCATTAAAACAACGAAAGAAAAGGAAAGCGCCAGAAATGAAAAAGCAACCATTTACATTAGTAGAACTCCTCGTCGTTATTGCTATTATCGCAATTTTAACAAGCATGTTGCTGCCTGCATTGAGCAAGGCACGGGCAACCGCGAACCATGCCAGTTGCAAGAGCAATCTTAAACAGATCGGCTTAGGTGTAACGTCATACGTAAATGATTATAAATATTTCCCGTATGATAAGCAGACTAATCCCCAAACTATGTGGTTTGTAAGTATGGGTTCATATCTAATAAATGGCGTCAAATCAGCCGTTACCACTGAACTAAACACCAAAACAAGATCAAAAAAGAAAACTCTTTGGTGTCCGGCATCAACCTTCATGCCTGCGAACTGGTGGGAAATTGATTATGGCTTTAATCAATGCATTGTTGCGTTAGCGCCGGACAAAATCAGAAAACCATCGTCAGTTATGGAAACAATGGATTCTTTTGACGGGTACAGGACTGTATGCCCCAACTCCATCTACAATTATTCCAGTTCTAACTCATTGGAAAAAACTTTACGTCACAATCTTAAAGCCAGCGCACTCTATACAGATCAGCATGTAGGAGAAATCAAAAGAGCTAATATTTTCTGGAGCGCTTATCAATATAGTAATGCGCCCGCCCCGTATCCTACATCACCGGAGTGGGTTTTCTGGAATCCAAACGCGGTACAATAGCCACAATAAATCGTGTTAATGAATAAATCGTGTTAATGAATAAATCGTGTTAATGGATAAACTATTTATTAAATAAGGTGCATTGAAATGAAATTCCCAGCAGCTCTCTTTTGCATTGTTATTGTCATGACGGTTTATGGATTCGATTACATGGATAACCCTGACTCGTTAAACATTAGCGTAGCGCCGGCCGGTGCCAGTTATAGTCTGGTTGACGTTGGCGGCGGACGCAAGGCAATAAAAGTCAACTTACCCATCCAGAACCCTGGCTGGCCGCAGGTCAATATCACTTTGCCGTCCGGCGGCCCGGCGCCCGCTGATGTTTACACCCTTCAGCTAAAAATTAAATTGGTTACTCCGCAGAGTCCGCCAAGTTTCGGATTTACCGCTGGTTTTTTTCCTGCTGGCAAATGGATATCCCGTTATTATACGAATGAACTGTCAACAGGAAGCATTACCAGCCACCGTTTCTGGCCGGTCGCCGGAGCGGACAAGTCCCTTGCCTCAATCCAGCTTGCCGTCAAAAATCCTCCCGCAGCCAGTGAGTTCTGGATTTACAACATTGAGAAACTGAAGAAAACGTTAGCTGACGGCATAGGCTTTGAAAACACCTCGATTTATGACGCCAACGATACCGGCGGCACCTGGAGCGTCTGGGGCGGCGCAACTCAAGCAGTCTCCAGCGAATGGGGATACCAGAGCAGCAAATCGATGAAACTATATTATCCAGGGTCCGAGAATGGTGATATCGGCGCAACCCTGTGGCCGAACATTACAGACTGGAACGGCTACAAACAATTACGCTTTACCATCTACAATTCCCTGCCGAATCCTAACGTGAAAACACGTATCCTTACGATAAATAACCAATATCTGCCGACAGGCTGCTCCATCTCCAACGGGACTTTGACCGTACAGCCGGAATCGGCGACTACCTTTATTCTTGATCTTGACTCCTTGGGGTCGCAAATTAATAAAAACAATATTTCCAGAATTAATTTTTATAAAGGTTCGGCGGAAACTACTTTTTATGTGGACAAGATGAAGCTTTATACTGATGATGAAGTCGAAGATGAGAATACCATCCTGGCCACTGCCCAAATCAATGACGCCATCAGTGCGCTGAATGCCGCCATTCCGCTGGCATCCAATATGTATTTGTCAAGCGTCAACGCAAAAAAAACTGAACTGACAAATTTGTTGAATTCTGGCAATTATACACTTGGGGATGCTTTGACCGACACTACGACCGCCGCGAAGGAATTGGTCCTTCTGGCGAATGCGGCAATCAAAGACCCCAATCGCACCAAAACCACTCCGCTGGTACTGCTGGGAGTGACGCCGACGGAAAAAGTTTTTCGCGATACCGATTTTAACGGGACAGCGGGAACTTACCAGATGGCGGCGGCCGGACGGGAATTTGAAAGTTTTCAACTGGTGGTATTGCCGCAGCAGGATTTGACGAACGTTGCGGTCGCTACATCCAGCCTGACTTGCGGCGGCAACTCAATACCGGTCGCCAATATCAAAATCAATACGGTCGGTTACATCGAACTGGCACAATCGTTTTATTATGCGTCCAGCCGTACTGGATTCTGGCCCGATATTTTGTTGAGCAACCGTCCTCTTGACCTTGTCAAACGTCTGCAACCCTACTGGATTACGGTTCAAGTGCCACCCAACCAGCCGTCTGGAATATATGCCGGCGATATCACCGTCAGCGCGAATGGCATCAGCAGCAAAAGCTATCATTATGAAGTTAAAGTATTCAACTTCACCCTGCCGTTGCGCGGCAAATGTAAGACATTTTTTGATTTCCGTTATTATCCGTCTGATCAGACGATCCGGCGCGCTTGTTATGAGCTCATGCTTAATCATCGTTTGAATCCGACCGGCATGTACACCAACGGGAATGCTCCGGCTAATCCGGCGGAATATCGCTATTCCCCCGATCCCGGTGATCTGCAATTCTGTCTGGACCGCGGAATGAACATGGTCTGTCTTTGGTATTTGTATAACGGCGCCGATCCGATTACTAATCACCAGTACCCGTTTGATGCGGCGTATTATGCCAAATTCGTTAATTTCATCACCTATTACCGACCGACACTTCAAGCAGTGAGCAATGGAGGCGTCAGCGCCTGGGATTTGGCAATAGTTAATGGGTTTGACGAAATCATGCACCAGATAACAGCCGAAAAAGATTGGCGGATAACGCAGGCCTGCAATATTTGCGGCTGGATAAAAAGCGATTATCCGACCGCGCCGAAAATAAGCAATGTCGGCAGTAAGATGGATATCTCAACCAACCTGATGGATATCTGGTATATGGGCATTTTACCGGCCACGAGTTTTGCCGATATTACCGGCAGTGGCAAGACTCCCTGCTTTTACTCGGTATACGGCGATCCTTCGCCGATGCTTGATCTGCCCGGCATGGCGGCCAGAATCCTGGCGTGGCAGGCATTCAGGGAAGGAGCTCAGGGAATCGGCTACTATTCGACTTACCGGCCATCCACCATGCTGATGCCCGGCAAGTCATGGCCGACTGACGTGGATTGGGCCAAAGAGGATGTTAATGCCTCTACTTGTCAACTGCCCTATAACAACGATGGCGCTCCAAATCCGCTTTTCCGCCCCGGACGCAACGGTGATGGAAATTTGTTGTATCCGGATCCATCCGGCAGTGGTTATGTTTTGTCGTCAATCCGACTGGAAAATTTGCGTGACGGAATAGAAGATTTTGAATATCTGTCCATTTTGAAGCAGCTTGACCCTTATAATTCTCTGTTGACGATTCCGCAAACTGTGGTAACGACGAATACAGGAGATTATACAAAAGATTACTCCGTAATTGAAAATCACCGCCGGGCGGTAGCGGCAGAAATAGAACGTTTGCAGCAATAATATGCCACAGAGCATATAAGTTAATAAACAGAATAAATTAAGGGAGATACATGATGCGCTTTGAGTCAAAAGGAAAGATATTGTCCTTTTTCGGTTGTACCATTTTTTCATCATTGATGGTGGCATCTGCTTTCGCTCAGCAGCCGGGAAACAGTAAAATATGCCAGGACGGCGTGGTGCGAGTTATCGACGGCAGGGAATTCAAGTTGGTCTGGTCGGATGAATTTGAAGGTAAGCAGTTGAACAAAAATTATTGGAAAAATAGGGTGTCCGGTTATGGTTATGGCGGAAACTACGCGCCGGAAGATGCCAACTATCTTGACGGTGAAGGTCATCTGGTAATGTCTATGTGCGCACTGCCAAAGGAGAAAGTGGCCAAACTGGTAAAATCCACCAGGGATATTGAAGCCGTCGATAAACTGCCGGCAGGCAAATACATTTGTCAGACTAATCAGTTGCTTACAAAAGAAAAATTCCTTTATGGTTATCATGAAGTCCGTTTCAAATTGCCGTTGATCGCAGGTCCAGGATTCTGCTTCTGGTTTCCAGGGGTATCTGCCAATTCTACAGAGATAGATGTAATTGAACAGACATTGTATCACAAAGGAAAAGTCTGTGATTATAAATCTTCGACCATACACTGGTACACTGGAGATTATAAAGAAGCCAATCACAATTACTTGAGCAATCAATACCAGCGCAGTAATGAAAGTAAGGCGGCAAACGTTGAATTGATTAATGACATTTTAATGAATCAGAATATCAAACTGGCGGATTCTTCTAAAAGAATCAAATTCATTGACAAGTCAGAAAACGGGCTGATCAAGCAAACCAGTTTGTCTGATAACGATCACGTTCGTTGGGATGACAGTAATTGGCATACAGCGGCGTTGTTGTGGACCAAAGATTCATATTCATTTTACTATGACGGAGAGTTTATCTGCAAATACGATAAAGGGATAGAACATAAACCTAAAGATGCAATTTTATCTTTGAGATGCATGGCCGGATTGGATGACATCATTAAAAGCGGCAAAGGTGAAAGCGTAAAAGATACACCGGCCAAAATTCTGGTTGATTACTATCGGGTATATAAGGGCGGCGAGACTGGAGAAGTATTGATGCCGCCGCAATAATCATCAGGAAAATCGGTAAAAACTCATAATTGGGTTAAGAATATATGTACCCGCTTTTGCGATGCTTTGTTATTGACAGAATTCTAAACCCCGGTATTCATATCCGGCTTTCTTTGCCATTCACGAAAGATATCAATTTGAAAAACAAAAGAATTAAAACTAAAAGATTACGAGGGAAAACATGCTGGATCAAAAAAAAATAGGCATTATGGGTTGCGGGACTGTGGCTGATTACGGACATATCCCGGCAGTCTTAAATGTGCCTGAACTTGAACTTTATGCCATTTTTGACCCTGACAAAAAGAACCTTTTGAGAATTCAGGAAAAGTATGCAATACCCAATGCATATACCAATCCGGAAAATTTTTTCCGTTCCGGCATTGAAGCGGTCAGCATTACGTCCCCGGCTCCATGTCATAAACAGAATGTTTTCGACGCCGCAAGGCACGGGCTGCCCGTCATCTGCGAAAAACCGCTGGCCATGGACAGAACCGAATCAGAAGAGATGATTGCGGTGATGAAAAAAGCCGGACTTTCGCTTTATTCCGGCTTCTGTTACAGATTCAGTCCATGCGCCTTGAAAATCCGCACATTGATTGCAGAGAAGGCGATCGGCAAATTGCGCACACTGCGTCTGATTTACAATTGGAATTGCCATGGAAAGTACGAGATTGACAGTAATGGGAAAAAAGTCATCCAGAAACGCCGTGAAGGCAGAATGCTCGAAGGCGGCCCGATGGTTGACTGCGGCAC
>CAIJKT010000800.1 GCA_903821255.1 uncultured Lentisphaeria bacterium
CGACTTTGCCGCTGACCCCGAATATTATTGTCTTAATTCCTCCCCATACCACTTTTTCTACCGAAAATTATCAGGAATTTGATCAATTTTATATTCATTTTAATGCGGGCCCGCCTTTTGACCGGCTCAATAGCCGTATTTTGGTTTTTCCATACGAATCCGGCAGTTTTTTTATCCCGCAGTTGCGCAATTGGTTCAATGATGAGCGGCTGCTGAAGTTGCGACTCTATTCCATTGTCTGCGAGATGTTGTTAAATATTCCCCATGCACACTTCATGGATAAATCAGCGAAGACTATTGACTCGCGTATTCAAAAGGCCATCGACTTGATATCCAAAAATTTTGATGCTAACCCGAACAACGAAGTGATTGCCCGCGCCGTCGGGATGTCGGTAAATAATTATATTCGCCGGTTTAAACAGGAAATCGGACTGTCGCCGCAGCGTTATTGCATGAATCGCCGTTTAGATAAAGCTAGAAATATGCTTCTGAATACTGAAAATTCTATCGATGAAATTGCCGCTAAAACCGCTTTTGCCAATCGTTATCACTTCTCCAAAGCCTTTAAAAATTTCTTCAATATATCTCCCAGCGCCTTCCGGAAAGAAAATCTGCTTAATTATCCACCGGATACGCCATAGTGCAATAATAAGCAAGATTTGCCTGGCGTACGTCCATGCGTCCGTACTGAACAATTATCTTCTCCGTGCTTCTGATCCGCAAAGCATATTGCGTAGCCCGTGGTAATTTATAACCAAGCTCTTCCGGACTATCCAGCCGCAGCGCATTAATTCGTTCGGCCCCGACTTGCAATTTCAGTCCCTTGACCGGTTCGCGATCCGCAAAATAAATATCAATTTCCACAATGGCAGATTTAATGCCGGTATTGAGCAGCATCAACGATTCGTGATTAATCAGGTCGCCTTCGCCGCCTTCAGGAGGCAGCCAGCCATCGGGAACAACCCATGTATAATGTCCTTCAGCTTGATTCGTCATAATGCTAAAATCCTTTGTGCGTTAAGACCCAATATTTTAGCTTGCGCCGATTTGGAAATCTTCAGGCTTTTAATTACTTCAATGGCAAACCGCATCTGCATCGGGCCCTGAAGCGGCGCATCGGTGCCGAAAACAATCTGGTCGGGAGATGCCAGTTTTACCATCTGCTCCATTACCCCGGGATAGACATACATCAAATAATGGGCGGTGTCGATAAAAACATTTTTCAGTTTGAGCCCGGATACCGCTTCACATCCTTGCAGATTGGGGAAATAAGGATAGCTGCCATTTTGAAAAACCCCGGCCATATGGGCTAAGACAAAATTAGTCATGGGGTGGCGTTCAGCAAAATGTGCCACATCAAGCGCCGTTGCAAAGCCGGTTCCCGGCATACATGAAACATGAAAAAGCATCAGTCTGGTCTGTTCCGCCACGGAGTCAAGGAACTTCAAGACTGCTGCCGAGGATAAATTATATCCGTGATAATCCGGATGAACTTTAACCCCTTTAAATTTAGGATTGCCCTCTAGGCGTTGCAATTCTTTGGCTGTTTCAGGAAAAATCGGGTTAACTACTGCATATCCCAAAAGTTTATGACTGCTTCTGAGCGCGGAATCGAGTTCATTGTTACCCTCAATCGTATCATACATCAACGATTTAGCGGAAGATACACACAGCAAATCTACTTTAGCTTCTTCACAATAACCCTCCAGTGCGGACGCATCTGCCGCCCAGAAAGGGGCCTGGTTAATATTCCCCAGATGTCCATGAATATCGATAATCAATTTATACCTCCAAAATATTCAACTTGCGTTTGTAGCTGGAAAGTACCTCCGGCTCTCCTTTACGGATAATCACTCCGTCCTCAAAGCGGAAACCCATCGTGTCCTGAGCCAGGAAAATATCCACCATAAAGGTCATGTCCTCTTCCAGGATAAATTGTGAAGACGTTTCAATAAATGGATATTCACATTCCATTTGACCGCAACCATGTGCCGGTCCGTAAAGGATGGCTTTTCCGTACCCTTGCTTGCTGATGGCTGTATGAACTTTTTTAGCGACTTCCGAGGCGGGAGTTCCTGCCTGCATTAAATCAATGGTCTGATTTTCAGCATCTAAGCCAACTTGAAGGAATTTTTTGGTTTCCACCGGGCATTTGCCTAAAACTACCGGACGGCCGAGACTGGCGCTGTACCCTTCCACTTTGGCTCCGACACTAAAATGGATGATCTCTCCTCTTTTCACCTTGCGATGAGTCGGGCGGCTGATAGCTTGAATTGAATTGGGGCCGCTGCAGCACCAGATCGGATATCCCGTGGCTTCAGCGCCATTAGCCAGCATGGCGCCCGCGGCAATTCCTGCCAGTTGAATTTCCGTCATTCCCGGCCTGATTTGCTCTAAAACTGCTTTAAAGCCTAATTCCGAAATTTTAGCCGCTTTGCGGAGGTATGCTTGCTCAACCGGGCTCTTTTTAAGTGTAACCTGACGGATAAGCTGGTCAGCATCGGAAATGTTTGCTTTAGAGATTGCCGTTTCGAGATTATGCATAATTGCATAAGGGAACATGTGCCAGCCGGAAA
>CAIJKT010000801.1 GCA_903821255.1 uncultured Lentisphaeria bacterium
ATCACCACGAGGAGTTCGATAAGTGTGAAAACAAACGATTTACAACTTTTTTTTACTTTCATTTTTTTCATCTCCGTTTTATGTTTTGCTTTCTGGAACATTGTTGACCACTGGCTGTTAGGCATACATCAAAGATATGATTATATTATAATTGGTGCAATGAATATTTGCAACATGCAAGACATGCACTATCTTGTAAATAAATGTTTATATAATGCAGTATCTAGGATTAAATGAATAATCAGGCTAAAACTACATTTATCTTTCGCCATACGGAAGACGCAAAAAGAGTTGAAGGGCGCAAAACTTATGAAGAGGATTTTTATTTAGATCAGAAACATTTTTTTTCTGACCAAAACTTGCTGCATTTTTATGCTTACGGCGAATGTCTTTGGCATAGACGTCAGCAAACCATCTACAAACATCGCAGATCATGGTGGGCTTTTGAATTCGTTACGGAAGGTTCCGGTATATTTACATGTGATAATATCAACTACGATCTTTGCCCCGGCGATCTGTATATCATCCGTCCGGATAAAATAATTTCCTTACGTACGGGGCCGAGTGGAATTTTTCGCAAGAAATGCGTATTGCTTGAAGGCAATCTGGACAATTATATCTGCAAAGACTTGCAGGCTGTCAATATTATCAGGGCGGAAAACCCGCAACTGCTGGAAAATATCTACGTGGAGATTAAGCAATTAATTCTGGCGCATGAGGAATTTTTTGAGGAAGGACTTGAAGCCCAGGCCTATGCATTATTGGTTAAATTAAATCGCTTGGCAATACCGCCACAATATCCGTTACCTTTGTCTCGGGTGCTTGGTCTGATTACCGCCAACCTCCGCTTTAAATATACGCTTAACAGTCTAAGCCAGGAGAGCAAAGTGAGCGTAAGTACTTTATCCAATCTTTTTCAACGTTATTTAAATATCAGTCCAATGAATTACATTATTAATCGTCGCATGGAATATGCAAGCCAATTGCTTAAAATCAGTAACATGCCGCTAAAAGATGTAGCGGAAAGGTGCGGCTACAAAAGCGAATTTTTTTTCTCACGTTCCTTTAAGAAGAAATTCGGGATAGCACCAAATTCATATCGCCGTTCTTAAATCAAAAAACAAGGCGCCGCACTGGGTACAAAACTCATACGTATTTTGTGCTTATGAGTACATTTTGTATTGCAATAATTGACGATGATTCTTCATACGGAGATGGTTCGCACTTTAGGGCTTTATGCTCCAGCAGTTTTGCATATACCAAATTTAGAATACGAAATCAGGGTACTCCCCTGCCCATAACTCGATGCACAATCCCCGGCGCTGTCTGCTTTCCTGCTGCTGCGCTTGCAACTGGGGATGCGGCTGACCAACTGCGGAACGGGTAAGTTATGAAACCGGATCCGGATATTGCCAATGGCGCCTGGCACGGTCGCCATTTATGCAAATTCATACTGCTCAGCCGGGGACGGGAAGCCGGCCATCACGCAGTCGCCCATCAGCGGCGGCTTCTCTGCCGGTTGCTTGTCTTTGCCTTTAGTCATTCTTCTATAACCTTCCTATTAGTACTGCTGAAGCCAATTACAAAATCCTGAAATCTTCATAGTTGGTGTCTGATAAAATCGTTCTTTTTCATTAAAAAGCAATGGCCGGATAATTCCTTTTTATGCTTTGAGCTTGTATTGTCCTGATTCGCGGCTAATTATATTCAATCTGCCTGCTCAAACGGAGCGGGCAATAACAAATTTAAAGGAGAATGGTCAAATGAAGCATTTATTCTACGACGTGAAGGCGAAGGCAAAAGTTCACGTACCCAAGAAAGTCACCTACGGCACCAAGGGCAATGAAAGATATGCCTTCAAGGCCCAGACCGACGACGGCCGCAGCCTGACCGC
>CAIJKT010000802.1 GCA_903821255.1 uncultured Lentisphaeria bacterium
CAAATGCACCCGCAACGAGTTCAATTTTGCCGTCCAGCCGCGAGGCCATCCGGTGAACGTTGCCGATAAATGCTCCAGGACCGCCGCCGACCATACCCATTCTGACTTTACGTTTCATGCTATTCTCCTGCGATTATTATTAAATAATATTGAGTTTAAAAGATTCAAAAATTAAAATAAACACAATGTGTTCATTACACAAATTGCAAAAACTATTATTTGTTGACTATAAGTCTAAAATTACAGCAAAAAACGGCGAAAAGGAGTTTTTGAAAACTCCCGCCGCCGTCCGGGAAACTGCCATTCCGCAAATTTATGCCCTGATTGCAGCCATGATGTTATTCATGCTGATTTTAGCGCTCTCAAGCTGAGGGCGGCGACAGGAGTCCTGTTCGTAAATAACCCATTCCGCGATACTGGCGCGCGCCGCCTGCAATATACCCCGCAGATCAATACTGCCGGTCCCGACTTCAGTAAAACTGCCGTCCGTTTTATCCATATCCTTCAGATGAATCAGCGGCAGCCTGGCAGCGTATTTGGTCAAATACGCGACAGGATCGGAACCGCCTTTCTTGATCCAGTAGGTGTCCAGTTCAGCTTTGACCAGTTGCGGGGAAGTCCTGGCATAAAACAGATCCAGGGCGATGCCGCCGTTAATAGCCTCAAACTCCTGTGCATGATTGTGATAAGTGAAAACCATGCCATTGGCGACGGCAACGCGTCCGGCCTCGTTGCACTTTTCGACCAGAATATCAAAATCCTTGATAAAATTACTGCACAGGCTGGTTACCAGATACTTGCAGCCAATGGCTTTCGCGTATTGATAACATTTATCGCCGCTGTTCAGCACCGCATCCAGCGATACATGCATCCCGCAGGCGGACACGCCGATTTCCTTCAGGAACGCCGCCAGTCCGGCAGGCTCCATATCGCCGTACATCCCGGCAAATTCCATACCCTGATAGCCCATTGCCGCCAGTTCCCGCAACACGCCTTTGAAATCTTCTTTCAACGGTTCACGGACCGTGTATAACTGAATTCCAAGCTTAAAATCTTTCATTTCTCCACCTTTTTTTTAAATAAACCGGGGAGGCGTAATTACCTCCTCCATGATTGAACTAACCGAGTATGCTTTCCATGATATAGAGATCAAGTTCTTCGTAATCACGGGCGGCGCGTAATTTAGCCATCTTCTTCTGATCGAGGCTGCGGCTGATCGCCAGCAGTTTCAGGAAAATTGTCCGGCTGTTGGACAGATGTTTACAGGCGACATTATCCTTCTGCGTGCGCATCGCCTTGACGTCCAGGCCCACCCATTCGCCGTTATTGCCGAAACCGTGTTCGTCCAGAATCCTCACCTGATTCAGCGCCCTGCGCAGGTCCACGCTGCCGAAAGATTTATCCTGGTCGAATTTCAGCCCGTTCTGGTCGTTCAGATGGACGCTCCATAATTTGTTATGCGCCATGGCATAACCCATTTCATCAGACGGGTCAAGTCCGGCCAGCAGAGCATGGGCGGATTCGATCAGGCAGCCGACCCTTGACGGATCACTCGTCAGCATGCCAAGCGCAATGGCATGGCCGATAGTCGGAATATAAGTATGGTCCATCGGCTCATTCGGCTTGGACTCAATCATGATTCTGATTTTCGGATCATAATCCAGCATCAACTGAACCGCTTCCGCGATCTTCTCAGTTGCCCATACTGAATCTTTGGCTTCGCGGATGTAGGTGCCTTCGCGGGCAAGCCACAGCACAATATTTTCAGTTCCGAGCGCTTTGGCAATATCAATGGTGCGCAGACTGCGTTCCAGCGCGTATTTGCGGCAGGCCGCGTCATTACTGGTGTAGCCGCCATCAACCGTCCGCGGATCCTCCCACAGCCTGGGCGCGACGAATTCGGCAGTCAGTCCATGTTCGTCAAGCTTGCTCTTCACTTTCTTCGCTTCGGCAATTATCTGCTTCGGCGTCAAGTCGTTCATATTGGGAACCGCATCGTCGTCGTGAAACTGGACGCCGTCAAACCCGAGCTTCCTGTACATGCCGAGTTTCTTGTTGAACTCAATGCTTTCACGAACTTTCGGACCGAACGGGTCCGCCCCTTCATGAATGTTCCACGGACCGAATGAAAATCTGAATGTTCCAGCCATGATCAGCCTCCTGATGTTGTGTTTCAATTAATCACATATTTTTTTGTGTCTTATATAATTATATCGTTTGTAAAATGTTAAAACCTTGACAATATTACTAAAAAATAGCACAAAACAACGGAAATCCGGCAGAACATGAAAAACGTCACGGCATTGCGCCGCAAATACCTGAGCGGCGGAACTTATCCGATAGCCATCAGGACGATCAGCGGCGATGCGTCTCCCCAGCACGAAGGCGACCTTACCGACATCCGGCATTCGCACGATTTCTCCGAACTGGTGATAATCACCGAAGGTTACGGCGTTCACTGGATTGACGGGGAGGACTATCCGGTAACCGCAGGCGATATCTTCGTTATTCAGGGAAAAACAGCACATTATTTCAAAGAGCGCCACAAGCTCTGTCTGTTCAACGTGATGTTCGAGCCGAAACGGCTGGGCCGGAATCTGCAGAAGTTGCAGGAGATCGCCGGGTATAACGCGCTTTTTCTGCTGGAGCCGGCCTACCGGCGGCGTCATAAGTTTAAAAGCCGCCTGCACATTACCAGGCACGCCCTGATTCACGCGGAAACAATTGTCAAAAGAATGGTCGAGGAGTTTCAACAGCAGCAGCCGGGCTACGACACCATGCTGCTGAGTTTTTTTATGGAACTGCTGGTGTTCCTGTCGCGGGAATATTCAATGATGGAAATACCGCAGGCGAGGTCGCTGTACCGCATCGGCAACATCATCGGGGAACTGGAAAAGCACTACAAGCGGAACTGGCAGCTTGATGATATCGCCCGTTTTGCCTGCATGTCCAAGAGCAATCTGCTGACGGTTTTCAAGGAAGCCACCGGCCAGTCTCCAATCGAGTACCTGATCCGGATACGGCTCCAGAAAGCGGCCGGGATGCTTATTTCGACTCCGCTCGCAATCGCTGAAATCGCGCCGGAATGCGGCTTTGCCGACTCCAATTACCTGACCCGGCAGTTCCGCAAGGTGTATGAAATATCGCCACGAGAATTTCGCAAAAAATCATTAGTCAACATCAAATAAGGATAATCAATGAACAAAACAGAATGCCGCGCCGGATGCGGCGCATGCTGCATCATCCCGTCCATTTCGTCGGCGATTCCAGGAATGCCGGAAGGTAAACCGGCGTTTGTGCCGTGCATTCAACTGGCACAGGATTACGGCTGTAAAATCTTCAACTCGCCGGAGCGACCGAAAGTTTGCGGTTCGCTGCGTCCGTCGCGCGAAATGTGCGGCAACTGCCGCGAAGATGCCGTCAGCCACCTGACCGGGCTTGAGCAACTCACCGCTCCCGGCAAATAATCAATTCAGCCTGTCAAATATTATTTGCGCCGCTGGAATTTACCATATAATAAAGCTATATTTCAGATACTGTTTTTATAAATATAAATTTTTCATGGAGAATTAACGATTATGCGTAAAACCCTGTTCATCCTGCTCGCCTGTTTCTCGTTCGTGTTGTGCGCTCCGGCGCAAGACAACGGCAACGCGACCGGAATCACACTGGAAAAATTGCTGGACAACATCGACAAAGCCGTCGACCCGGACAATAAAGCCAAAGACATAAAGACGGTCATTTCGAAATATGACGGTTCCGTTTCGATGCAGGATATCAAGCTGCAAATAACCACCATGTTCAAAGCGCCGGCCAAAAGCAAGACTATCATAAAAGCCGGTGAAAATATGCCTGACAGCATTGAGCTGTTCAACGGGCAGGACGGCTGGACAATTGTTCCGGGCATGGGGGTGCGGCAAATCAACGGGGCGCAGCTCGAATTCATGAAATTTACCGCCCAAATGAGTAATCCCGCCAACCGTATGAGAGATATTTTCCCGAAAATTGAACTCTCGCCGGTGCTGGAAAAGATTGACGGCAAGGACTGCTACAAGCTGACCTGCCAGGCAGACGCCAGGCTGAAGCAGCTCCCGCTGGCGATCTACGTTGACATCAAAACATTTCTTCCCGCGAAAATGGTGATAATGGTTTTCACCGATATGGGGCAGATTCCCGGAACAACCTTCTATTCCAATTACCAGAAAATAAATGGACTGGTCATACCGACCGAGCAGAAAACCACCACGATGGGCATGGAGATGGCAACTAAACTGGCATCCATTAAATATAACGAAATCATAGCCGATTTCGAATTTGATGTGCCGAAGGAATTTAATGCCCCGCAGACAGAAGCTCCGGTTCCGGCCAAAAATCCGGCACTGGCCCAGGCGGATGCCCCGCCCAAATCCGTGGCCGCGGACAAGTTGAGCAAGAAGAAAAAAATCGCGAATAAGCTTAAGAAAAATAAAGCCAAGATGCTTGATGAAGCAGCCAAAGATAATCCAGACAGCGCTGACAATGACAGCAATGACGACGACAGCAAAGACAAAGACGATGACAATAAGGATTGATTAATGAGAATAACGAAGCTCGTTCCGCTTTTCTCCTGTCTGCTGCTGGCCGCAGCAGCAGACGCCGAAGTCGCGTACAAGCAGGACAAAGCCTCTGACTCATTTTCCAGACACGCCGTAACGGTTTTAGATGAAGTCTGGACAAACATCAGGAAGAGCCATTTCGACCAGGATTTTGAAAAAAACCACCGGGAACGCATCTACAATAAATATCTGCCGGAAATAAAGAAAGCCGGCAACGATATGCAGCTTGCCGGGATTCTGAATCGCATGGTCAAAGAATTCGGGCAGAGCCATATCCAGGTGCTGCCGCCGGTCAATGACCTGGAAATAATGGCGCTCCATGCCGCCGAGAAAAATGTGGAGCCGGAGCCGTTAAACACACAGGATGTTCCGGCCGACGTCGGAATCATGCCATGCATTGCCGGAGGCAAGCTGTGCGTATTGCGCACGATAAACGGGTCCCCGGCCGACGCTGCGGGGATCAGGGCCGGCGACTGTATCGTCAGTATCAACGGACTTAAACTGGACACCTCGGTAAATTCCTACATTCCCTGGGATACGCTTACATCTTTTCTGCTGGCCGGGATGCCGGAAAGCAAAGTTTCCCTGACGACAGTCAACAGCAGGGGCATCCAGAAGGAATATAAGCTGACCCGCAAACCCAATGGTTTCAACTGGTTCAAATTCGGGGCCATCCCCCGGACCTATGGCGCATTCTATGCGGAAGTGCTTCCCGGCAATATCGGCTATGTCCATCTGACCGCATTTTTTCCTGATCAAATCACCTCGTTCGTCAAGGCCGTTACCGGAAAATTGAAAGATGTCAGCGGTCTCATCATTGACATGCGGAACAACGTCGGCGGAGTGGTTATTCTGCCGCAATGGCTGGCGGGATGGTCCTGTCCGCAAGTCATCAAGATGGGCAAACTTCAGCTCAAGGAAGCCACGCTTACCCCGTCCTCCTATCCTCAGCAGCAATGCTTCAAGGGCCCGGTGGTGATTTTAATCAACGAAGGCACCGCCAGCGCCGCTGAAATTTTTGCGGCCTCGATGCAGGATTCGAAAGCCGCCGTATTATTCGGCGCCACCACTTCCGGAAAATGCCTGCCGTCACAATTCCTGCGTCTGCCCAGCGGCTTCCGCCTTCAGACAATTTTCGGCAACTATGAAAGGGAAAACGGCCAACACATTGAACATCTCGGTGTCACCCCCGATGTTCCTGTAACCCTGAAACTATCCGATCTTCAGAATAACATTGACTCCGTCCGGGAAGCCGCCGCGAAATATCTGACGCAGCAACTGGCAGCTAAAAAGTAAACTTCCCCCCCTGGATTCCCGGCGCTTTCATGGCCGGCACATGGAACAGAATTTGTGCTTCAAGTGCCGATAAGTCTTTCTTTTGTTGAATAAATAATTTGCAGTATGCGGCTTATGACAGTATATTGTACGGATGATATCTCTTTGATGGCAATGATAGTTTAATGCTTAATTGACACTATGTTGGCATACTGCGATTTGGTTTTTAAACCGCAATAATCAGCCCGAATAGTTAAACATTCATTTTCTGTTTTTTCCAGCAGGACGAATGTTTAAAAAGCCAATTTTTGACAAACTGATGGATCGAAACGCATCCGCCGGCTTTGTATTTGTCCGTAAAGCCATCGAATACTTGCATATCGTCATTTTCGAAAAACTGTAATTGTGCGGCAATAGCTTTGAACCTATGACATAAAGTATGAGTAAATGCAGCGATGAACTTAAAAATTTTACAATTGGATGGCATGGAACTGGTTGATCCTGGCGCGGATTACTCCGGGGATCAGGTCATTTATCTGGACTTCAAGGGCGCAAATGACGTCGCCTACAACAATGAAGCATTAAACATCCATGTCAACGGCATCAATGTCGCAGATTCCGGTCTGGACCAGACCAGCATCAATAAAGTCATCACGGAATTGAACACCACTTACGCCGGCAGCGGCGTTTCCTTTACCGTTGACATTCCGACCGGAAAAGAATATTCCACAGTCTATGTTGGTGCGGCCGGTTCCGCGCTCGCCCGGTACGGCAGCGTTCTTGGCCTGTCCGAAACCATTGACGCCGGAAACAAGATCAAAAATGATACAGCGTTCGTCTTCTCCGATAAAATAGCGTCCGCCAGCCGGCTCGCCGCCGTCATCGCGCACGAAACCGGGCATTTATTAGGCTATAAGCATGAAAATACTCCGGCCCAAGCGGCTGCGGCACTGGCGGATTTCAGCGAAACTGATACTGCCGTAAGGAATGTTGTTTTTGTAACACATGGCTATGAATTATCAAAAAGTTTTCCGTCGTGGGTTGATGACATGGGCACAGCCATTCAATCGCGAATGGAAAAAGATACCGGAGTTGCCGATGTCGGGCTCTATACGCTGAAAGCGAAAGTTGACAACGGGAAAATAACCTTTACCGGACCGTCGATAACGGCGGAGGATATGGTTATAGAAGTTGACTGGAGCAGTCTTTCGGGCGGACTTTTTGTGCCAGTTACCAACAGCGGGGATTATTCCACCAGCGATGTGGCAAAAGCATTAAGCACATATTTATATGTAAATTGTCCGTCCCTGTTAAGCAATGCTGTAAATATCAGCTTAATCGGGCATAGCCGGGGGGGGAGTCTGATTGCCGCTCTGGCTGATGACTTTTACAAAGACTACAAAGTAACCACTGACAGCGCTACTTTTCTGGATCCGCATCCGCTTTCAGACGATTACGGGTTCAGCAGCAGCGGCGGCGGCGTAATGTCTGTTTCAAATATTACGACATCCTACAATTACTACCGTAACGATGGCTCAGGAGATGCTGAAGCCTGGAATCCGCCGGGCGGCTGGACGATTTCAGCATCCGGCGGAACGGTTGAAAATGTAGAATTAAATAATAGTTTTTTCGACGGCGGCAGCAAAGGCGGATATGGGTACTGGTCTGCTTCGGACCAGCATTCTGATGTTCATTTATGGTATCAGGGAACTGTTGATACGCAAGGGGCCTTCGCAGATGAAGACGCGTCTGTTTCACTTGACCAGGCGAATAGCTGGTACAGTACATCCGCCTTTGACACAAACTTAAACAGTCTTGGATTAAGCTATGACCGCAATGACTTAGGTTATAATCTTCTTGTTAATCCGGAAATTTCCGTCTGGGGAAAAGCTGTTGTAATTGCCGACGGCGACACTTCGCCGGCAATAATTGACGGCACCAGTTTTGGCCACATTGCCACCAGCGACGGAACGGTGACACAGGAGTTCACGATTAAAGATATCGGCGCCGTGGCGCTCAATCTGACCGGCACTCCAATAATTTCTCTCAGCAACACTGACGATTTCAAAATCAGTCAGGAGCCTGATGCAACGGTCAATGCAGGCGGGAATACTACTTTCAGCATCACGTTCGATCCTGCCAGTGACGGACTGAAAACCGCAACCGTCACTATTTCCAGCAACGATGCTGACGAAGGAACATATGACTTTAAAATTCAAGGATCAGGCATGAAGCCTGACGCCGGGAACACAATGGCGACGGCGAACGACATTGCCGACCCGGATAACTGGGTGGGAGTCGGAGACGCATGTGATTTCTACAAGCTGACTATGACTAATGCCGGAACTCTGACACTGGGCCTGACCGAATTAAGCGGCAATGCGAATCTGGCGTTGCTGAATTCAGCAGGTGGCGTGTTAAAAACTTCCGCAAATTCCGGAATTACCAGCGAAGCAATTGATAAATTGGCATTACAGGCTGGAACTTATTACGTTAAAATAACTCCGGGAAGCAACGTTAGCGATGCTTATTATACGCTTAGCCACGACGAGAAGTCTTTTCCGACGGACAACGCCGCGAACGATTACAAAGCGGCAGTAGACATTGATCCCCCGCTCGACAACTGGGTGGGGTTCGCCGATGCCGCCGACGTCTACAAGCTGATTATGACTGATCCCGGGAAAATGACATTGTGGCTGACCGGTTTAAGCGGTAACGCAGATTTGTCGTTGTTGAATGCCAAAGGCGCGGTGTTAAAGAGTTCCGCCGGCAAAGGAAGCGCCAGTGAAGCGATTAATGACGTGTCCTTGCTCGCCGGCATCTATTATATAAAAGTGGCGGCCGCAGACGGTGGCGCAGGAACCGTCAATAACACTTATTACACATTAAACAATGCCGTCGATTATTTCCCGGTAGATACCGCAGCAAAAGATTACAATAGTGCAACTGACATTGGCGCAGGCGTGGACAACTGGGTGGGATTCGGCGATGCCGCCGATTTCTACAAGGTTGTAATTACAGATTTCGCAGTCTTGACGCTGGGCTTGAGCGGCTTGAACGGCAATGCGGATATGACACTGCTGGATGCCAAAGGCAAAGCGTTGAAGAGTTCCGCAAACACCGGAATCAACCCCGAAACGATTAGCGCCGGATTGGCACAAGGTACTTATTACGTTAAAATCACTCCGGGTGCCGGCGTAAACGATGCCGCGTATACACTGACTTACGACGAGAAGCTCTGTCCGGCAGACAAGGCAGGCAATACCTTGCTTGCGGCAACTGATATTGGCGCAGGCGCGGACAACTGGGTCGGGTTCGGCGACGCCGCCGACTTCTACAAGGTTGTCATGACAGACACCGGAATCCTGACGCTGGGCTTGAACGGCTTGAACGGCAATGCGGATATGACACTGCTGGATGCCAAAGGCAAAGCGTTGAAGAGTTCTGCAAACACCGGAATCAATCCCGAAACGATTAGCGCCGGATTGACACAAGGTACTTATTACGTCAAAGTAACGCCGGGGACCGGCGTGAGCGATGCAAATTACACCATGACTGATCAAATCAGTTATTTTGCTGGCGATACCCAAGATAATGCGGGGAATAATATTGCCGCGGCAAAACCCATCGATGAATCACTCCAGACCGGCTGGGTAGGTTTGGGCGACAGTGATGATTACTACAGATTTGATTTAGCGGCTCCGGCCCGGGGAATCTTGCGCTTGTATGATATGACTGGCGGCAATGCAGATTTGTCTCTGTACGATGCAAATGGCAAATTGCTGCAGAAATCAACTAATGCAGCAGTGCTTGAAGATATTATTGCAGGCAGTCTTGCTGCTGGAACCTATTACGCCAGAGTCACTGCCGTAACCGGCAATATTGATTACAAGCTGGACTTCAGCAAAAAGAATATTACCGGGATGCTCGCGAGCTGATATCCGCAATACAGGGTATCAGAGCGATGCTTCAGCCTTAGCTGCTGTATTTTTTTAGTCTAATTTTCTCCATAAACCATTTTTCCCTTTTGTAAAAATGCATTTAAGATTTAAATTTAAGATTGATATTTTCTTAAGTATCTTTGGTTTCATAATCTTTTCAGTGCGATTTGCGTGTATGAAATATTTAAGTTCCGTGCTTGTGCGAACCCGGTAACAGTTGCCCGCGGAACCTAAGGAATAATGATGGATAGTGAACCGTTTTTTCTTGAAGTAAATGATGCGTTTCCAGTCAACAGGCTGGTGCATCAGCTTATTTCTGATCAGGCCAGACAATATCCCGACCGCATCGCACTGGTTGAAGGCGACAAAGAACTCACTTATGGCGAACTTGACGGGATTACCGACTCCATTGCAGCCGGGATGATTGCCGGCGGCATCAAGTCTGATGAAGTTGCAGGCGTCTATATTGACCGCTCGATCAACTATATAATCGCACTTCTGGCAGCAGTCAAAAGCGGCGGATGCTATGTACCGATAGATCCGAATATTCCGGCGGAACGACTGAGCTTCATTATCAATGACACCGG
>CAIJKT010000803.1 GCA_903821255.1 uncultured Lentisphaeria bacterium
CCATGCAGTTGCCGGACAAAGGACCGTATCGCGAAGCAACCAAGGCCGAGATCCAAAAAGGCACTGCCCTGGTGGATCAATTATTGGACTCCATGGCCTCGCGCAATCGCGAATCATTTAATAAATGCTGGGATAGCAGCTTATCAGCAGCAGAGATTAATAACTATTGCAAAACGTATAAACTTGCGAATGTTGACAAGTTAACCGTTTTAAAAGCAATAATTCCTGCAGCGTCAAAGGACACCCTGATAATTGTCGGAATGTTTGACAGCGATCCTCAGTCACTGGAATTAGACTTTAAAAAGACTGGTGATTCGTATCGCATCAAAGAAATTAAAGATTTTTAAACTATAAATTAAGGAGAAATGAAATCATGAATAAAAAGACAAATTTTACACTTATAGAATTGCTTGTGGTGATCGCTATTATAACAATACTTGCAGCATTGCTGCTGCCGGGTCTGGGCCGAAGCCGGAACGTGGCGAAAAATATCGGCTGCGTCAGCAATTTGAAGCAGATTGGACTAGCGATCGAGCTTTATCGCGTCGATAATAAATCGCGTTATCCTGATGCCGGCGTGATTGGAGCGTGGGATATTCCTACTGCCTCTGTAAAGCAGGCGAATTTCAGACGTGGAGTTGGACAAGATGATGGAGCTGGCGGCGGGCCGGAGACATTAGGGTTGCACGCCGCACTGTCAGCTTATATTTCCAGTACAACAAAAGCATCCAAAAATAATACCTGGATATGCCCGGCTGCACCGCCTGATATGCAGGCATACGGAAATACCTATTTCTGGTATTCTTCAGTATTTAACGGTCTTTCAAAAAGTAACGGAAAGAATCAAAGTGGTACTGAGGCAAAAACAGCAGCGATCACATTGTTTTATACAATGCTGGTGGGTGACAACTATATTTATAATCCGTTACCAACCAATGGTCCCGCGAATACATGCACCCAGTTCACGCCGCAGGCAAACCCGCATAAATCGCTGATCCCGGCAAACCAGACTGCGGCAACCGGCATCAATTATCTTGTTGTTGGCAATGTCGTGGTTCCGCAGTGGAAGCGGACTATTCTTTCATCGGGTAAAAGTCTTTAATAGCAAGAATAATCGCTATCGGGTGATAGTATGATATCTGGAACAGTAATAATACTGAGGAACAGTAATAAGCAGGAGTGTTATGGTGGAAAACAATATCAGCATAGATTTCCGGCGGCATCTGGAACTGGCACGGCGTTTGCTGGCTGTCCGGCTGCTGCGGGAAAGTTTCCGGGACTCCTGGTTTGGAGCCTCGAGTCTGCTGCTGCCGGGAGCAATAGTATGGCTGATTTTAGCATTATACCATAGTAAATACATCTCCATATTCTATGCATTAATACTGCTGGTATTGCCGGCAGTGATTGCATCGCTGACAATTACAAGCTATAAAATATGGCGGCGCTGGCCCGGACTGGCGGAAGTGGCGGAGCGGCTTGATCTCAAAAACCGGAGCAGTAACACAATCGCTGCTGCCTGGGAACTTTTGCAGAATCAAATTCCAGCGGATACTGCGTTCGGACGTTTCACGGTTGAACGCGGTTATGCCGCATTGCACGCCAATTTATCATCAGTCCCGGTTTATGACAGACTTGCACGTCAGCATAAGTGGATTGGGGTAAATTTTATTCTGGCAATGTTAATAACACTGCTGGTGTTCATCCTGCCGGAATGGCAGGAGCTTAGCAAGCGGAATATTGAAGCGTCGACCGGAGTGGCGACTACCAGCATCGCGCAGCCTGCCGGAATACCGGAACGGCATTCCGATACGCCTGCCAGCCCTGTTGCTGCTGTCCCGGCAACTGCTGCTTCTGACGCGGCAGCCCTTTACAAGCAGTCGCCGCGGCAGGACTACGGTGTGACATCCGGTTCAGATGCCGGCCAGCCGGCAACCGGTGCCAATCAGCAGACTGGAGCATCCGGCAGCAGCAGCGCCTCCAAGCCGAAACGTCCTTCTGAGAACCGCAAAAATGCAGGCGAAAGCCGGAACCGGCAACCGGAAAAAGGTTTGCAACTGCCGAACCAGTCTTCCAGTTCAGGCGATTCCGCATCCGGGAGTTCCGGAATGAAAAATTCGCAGTCAGGTCTTGCAATCCAGAACTTGAGCCTGTCAGGCAATGCCGACAACCATGACAACGGTGATGATGAAGACAAGGCTGATGCGCAAGGGAAACCATCAATTTACAGTTCCCGCGGAGGGATTAAACCGCTTTCGCCTGAAAGTAACGAAAAGCCGGGCAGAGAACTCGGCAAAAACGATCCGAAAGGAAATAAACCCGGCACTGCGCGCGGCGGCCCCACCGGAGACAAGAAATCGCGCGGAACGGCCTCGCTTATCTCCGGCGCGACGCTGCCTGATGTTGTCGGCGGCAAACTTTCAAAGGGATTTGATATAACTAATCTGGAACACATTCCGGCACAGCGGGAACCGTCGGAAAACTTAGTCCTGCCGCAGCCGGGCACAACAGTCGAGTCGGAACCTGCGGTGAGCCTGGTGCAAACTCCGCCTGAACTCCGTGAAACGGTCAAAAACTATCTTATAAAATTACACCAGTATGACAACCAACAACAGGAAAATAAATATGGAACAGACAACACAGCCACCCATTGATGCAGCAGCTAAAATAGCTGAATTCCAGCGTGTCTTCAACGGCATTAAAGCACAGATCAACCGTGTTTTCGTAGGACATGACGATTTAGTGCGTGAGACTATTTCGGCGTTTCTTGCAGGCGGACATGTTCTGCTTGAAGGAGTTCCGGGGCTGGGAAAAACGCTATTAGCCCGTACCCTTTCAGAATCGGTTAATCTTAAGTTCTCCAGGATTCAGTTTGTCCCTGATCTGATGCCTGCGGATATTATCGGCACCACAGTGTTCGTCGAAGATGAACATGGCGGTCACCGTCTGACATTCCGCGAAGGACCGCTGGTAGCCAATTTTATTCTAGCTGATGAAATCAACCGGGCCAGTCCAAAAACTCAATCGGCACTGCTTGAAGCGATGCAGGAACAGCAGCTCTCTGTGGGCGACCGCACGATTGCACTGCCTCAGCCGTTCACGGTAATTGCCACTCAGAATCCGATTGAACAGGAAGGAACCTATCCTCTGCCGGAAGCCGAGCTTGACCGCTTTATGATCAAAGTAAATCTTCCCTATCCCCGCGAGGATGAATATCATCAGATCCTTGAACGTACTGTCGGGATTGTCCAGGAGCGCCCGGATGCCGTTGCTGACGGTGAAACTGTACTGCATGTACGCCGCACGATCCGTGAAGTTATAGTCAGCCGCCAGGTTCAAACCTATGCCATCCGCCTGACAATGGCTACCCAGCCGGGATCGCCATACGCAATACCCGAGGTAAACGACTGGGTAGTGCTGGGTGCGGGGCCGCGTGCGGCTCAGGCGCTGCTGCTGATAGCCAAAACTTATGCATTGCTGGCCGGCCGGGCGCATGTCGCCTGCGAAGATATTCGTGCAGCTGCTTTACCGGTACTGCGACACCGCATATCCCTGAATTTTGAAGCTCGTGCGCATAAAAAGAGTACAGACGAAATTATCAACGCCATTGCGGCTAAAATATCGGAGTTGTCTGCATGAACAATTTTCCGCCGGAATTCATCCATTATCTGCTGAACCTCAACCTGCGCGGCGACTCCCGCGGCGGGATGACCAACCACGGCCATCACCGCTCGCCACATGCCGGAACCAGTGTTGAGTTTCACGATTTCCGGACGTATGTGCCGGGAGATGATCTGCGGCGGATTGACGCAAACATTTATCAACGTCACAAAAAGTTGTTCATCAGGCGCTATCATCATTTTCAGGAAGCAACTTACCGGATTATCATTGACAACAGTGCATCGCTTCATTTTGAGCAGGAAAGATTTCATGCCGCACTGCAGATAGCAGCTGCGGTCGCGGTCGTTCTGCTGAACCATGGCAACCGCGTTAATTTGTTCATCACCGGTGAAGATACACCGTGGCAGTTAAAAAACGGCAAGCAGGACATTCCGCGTCTGCTGCAGAGACTGGACAACATCACCACTGACAGCGGCTCCGACAGCAGAATTCCGCTCAAGCATCTCCGCGCCGGTCTCGGCACTCATTCTGTCACGTGGGTAATTTCTGATTTCTTTGAGTCCGGCGATGGCGGAAGTTTTTTAGAGCAGATACGCTTGATTCCGGGGACATTGATTCCTGTCCGCATCGGCAAAGCCGCTGACCGTACCCCTCAATTGACTGGAAATCTGCAGCTTGTAGACTGCGAGACCGGCAATCATTTAAATACTGTTGTAGATACAACTGTTATTCGTGAATATCAACGGAGTTATGACCGTTTTATCAATCAAATCGATGTTTTTGCCAGACAGTCAGGGGCTCATCATTACATGATTGACTCCTCACTGCCGGACATCGCCCGTACCGTGCCTGTATTTCCGGACGGGGCTTTAACTTTAAACTAAACAGGAACAGCGTGCAGTAATGATTTTAGAAGGCATATCAACAGGAACCGCCATAGGGTTGTTCGCATCATCCGGTGCAATTTTAACCGGACTGCACTTCCTGCGCTCGCGCTACCGCCGTCAGCCGGTGATAACGACTATGTTCTGGCGGGAGGCGTTGAAAAATCCGCAGCGGCGGCTCCTTACAGGAAAATGGTCCAGCTGGCTTTCGTGGCTGCTGACACTGATTGCCGCGTTGCTGCTGCTGCTGGCTCTTGCCGAGCCTGCAATTACCGCGGCCGGCATCGAAAAGACAGTTATTGTAGTAGATGCCGTTCAACCTGGCGATGTCTATTCAGCAGCAGTCGAATGGATAAAAAAGACCGCGGCAACCGATCCCGGCAGCTTTGCAGTAATTGCCGTTGCTCCGAGTCCGGTTCTAATTAAGAAATTTACCGAACGTTTATATCCGCAGCGGCTAACCGGAATCAGCCAGGCAGATACAACAGCGCAACTGGATAAAGCCATTTATCTGGCTCACACGCTGTTGCTGGACAGCGGCACTGCCGGCCGTATAGCAGTACTGACTCAGCGCGGCCTAACGGCTGCGTCCGCCAACGGAACTCCGGTCATCGTCATAAACCCGGCAGCACTCAGGCCGGCAGCAAATATTGTCAACGCTTTTCATACAACTACGGCATTGGAGTTACTGATTGAACAGCACGGGCAGACCGGAAAGGAACTTGTGTTAGTAATGAAATATCCGAAAAACGGTGTTGTACAGCGATTCTCTTTGCAGCCGGAACGTGATGGATTCAACTCTTTCAGGCTGCCGGCAAATGCACGCGGTGAAGACGCGGAGCTGCAACTGGAACTACCCGGTGGCAAGACCGCGCCTGCCAGGGTGTTTCTGATGCCGGGCGCGTCAGTCAGTCCGCTTACCGTAAAAATAGCCGTCCCTGCGCCGTCATCACTGCAAATACTGCTGGCATCGCTGCCGGGAATACGGCTGACAGCCAATGAAGCAGAAGCTGATTTGGTTATAGGTACTGCTGCTGATAAAAATAAAGCAACACTTTTACTGGTGGACGAACAGCCGGCGTCGGTTTCTGTTCCGTCATGGCGCCATGAGGATAAGATTATTGCCGGAAAAGTTGCCCCGAAGACTGGATTTATTCTCAATAAAAGTCTGGGTACCGATGCTTCAGTCTGCGCCAATCCGGAATTTGCCGCTGCCGTGGCGCAACTTATCTTTGACCTTGCCGGCAAGCCGCTGCCGGGGAATATTGATAATGCTGAACCAGGAAGAATTGCAGCAATAGCGCCGCTTCTCGATGTATTGCCGGCTTTCAATCCGGCAGTATTTGAAAAACACGTATCCCCGCTGACAGGCTTGTCCGGCTGGATTTTTGCTTTTGCATTGTTTGCTTTTGCCGCTGACGCTTATTTATACTTAAAAAACAGGAATCCATAAATTATGTTTAATTATATCTCTTTTTTAAATCCTGCATGGCTATGGCTGCTGCTCCTACCGCTTGGCGGAGTTACCTGGCTGTTCATGTCCGGAAAACCAGTCATGAACAAGACCGGATGGATCATCCGGGCGGCGGCGTTCGCTCTATTGACGCTGGCCGCGGCCGCGCCGGTCTCAACTGTTCACTTCAACAGTCCAGCAGTGCTCGCATTACTCGATGTTTCGGACAGCATAGACGCCGATGCAACTAAAGCAGCCGGGCTGGCGATCAAAGAACTGCAACATATTTATCCGCAGCTTCAAGTTCGCGAAGTTGGAAAGTCAGAAGAGGATCATTCCCGCCTGGCCGATGCGCTGCTTCAGGCCGGGGCGGAACTGCGCCGTCAGGGCGGCGGTATTATTTACCTGTTAACTGACGCAGCTGAAACTGATGCCGATCTGTCCCGCCAATGCCATGAACTTAAACGCGACAGCATTCCTGTTGAGATTAAAACTTTTTCTGCGCCGCGCAGCGGCATTGTACTGCGCCGTGCCGCGCTTCCGCCGGTTACTTTTCAAGGACAGACTGGCGAGCTGGCATTGACGGTATCCTCCGACAAAGACAAAAATATCAAAATTACAATTAAGGATGCCGGCAGTTCCGAAGCCGCCGGGGTGGAGCTGCAGCTGCAGCCTGGCGAAAAAGAGTACCGGTTTCCGGTCAACCTGACTACCGGCGGCATACATGAATTTGTCGTCTCCCTGCCCGATGGTCAGAGCATTCGCACCGCTACTTTTGTCAACCCTCCTTACAGTATTATGCTGCTGAGCAAACATCCGGAAAAAGACCGTGAACTGCTCCAGCATATCTTTGGCAATGCGGCTGTTATCAATACCGGGTTTCAAGCCGGTAAATTGAGTGAAACCGCGCTAACTGTAATTGGCGAGGGCACGGCGTCAACGC